>JBDTUG010000015.1:0-26817 GCA_040007855.1 Caldimonas sp. | reverse complement strand
GGCCGACGTAGCCCATGTAGAGCATCGGCGGATGGATCACCATGCCCGGGTCCTGGAGCAAGGGGTTCAGGTCGCGGCCGTCGGCCGGCACCGGCAGCAGGCGGTCGAACGGGTTCGAGGTGGCGAGCACGAACAGCAGGAAGCCGAACGAGAGCCACCCCATCACGGCGAGGATGCGCGCCATCACCGGATCGGGCAGGTGGCGGCTGAACTGCGCCACCGCGACCGTCCAGAAGGTGAGCATCAGGATCCAGAGCAGGATCGAGCCTTCGTGGCCGCCCCAGACCGCGGCGAAGCGGTAGTGCGCGGGCAGCGAGCGGTTCGAGTTGGTGGCGACGTAGAGGACCGAGAAGTCGTTGCCGACGAAGGCGAGCGCCAGGCAGACGAAGGCGAGGGCGACCAGTGCGAACAGGAGGCGCGCCGAAGGCCGGGCCAGCGCCATCCAGTCGGCCCGCTGCCTGGCCGCGCCGGCGAGCGGCATCGTGCCGAGTACGGCCGAAACGCCGAGCGCGAGCCAGAGCAGGAAGTGGCCGAGCTCGGGGATCATGCGGTCACTTCCGGAGCGGCTCGCTGGCCATCGTGTCTGCCAGCTTCGGGTTGCCCTGCTGGGCCTGCTTCAGCGCTTCGGCGGCCTCCGGCGGCATGTAGTTCTCGTCGTGCTTGGCGAGCACTTCCCGGGCGACGAACACGCCCTCCTTCAACTGGCCCTGGGCGACCACGCCCTTGCCTTCCTTGAACAGATCGGGAAGGATGCCCTCGTAGCGCACCGGGATCGACCGGGCGGTGTCGGTGACGATGAAGCTCACGCTTGTGCCGTCGCGCTTGACGGTGCCGCGCTCGACCAGGCCGCCGAGGCGGAAGGTGCGCATGCTCGGCGCCTCGTGCGCGGCGACCTGCGATGGCGAATAGAAGAAGACAAGGTTGCTCTGGAACGCGCTGAGGACGAGCGCGCTCGCGGCGCCCACCGCGGCGACGATGCCGGCGGCGACGGCCAGGCGCTTGTGACGCGGCTTCATGGCTCGCCCGGCGCGCCGGCGAGCGCACGCCGCGCGGCGCGCAGGCGCAGCGCGGCCAGCACCGGCTCGGCCGCCATGCAGGCCAGAGCCACGGCATAGGCGCCCCAGACGAACCCGCCGTAGCCGCCCATCGCGAAGAACTCGGACGCGCTGTTCCAGATCATGTCTGCAGCCTCGCGCCGGCACCCGGCCGCGAATCGCGCGCGGCCGCGCCGGCCCAGCGGGCGTGATGGTCGCGCTCGAGGACGACCGCCCGGGCGCGGGTGAAGACGACCGCGAAGGCGTAGGCCCAGAAGGCCAGGGTCATGAAGAGCATCGCGGTCAGCATGGTGCTGGCCATTTTCGGCGCCGCGGCCAGGCTGATGGTGGCGCCCTGGTGCAGCGTGTTCCACCACTTCACCGAGAAATAGATGATCGGCACGTTGACGCTGCCGACGATCGCCACCAGCGCTCCGGCACGATCGGCGCGGCGCGGATCGTCGATCGCGGCGACGATCGAGAGGAAACCGGCGTAGAGAAACAGCAGGATCAGCTCGGAGGTGAGGCGGGCGTCCCAGACCCACCAGGTGCCCCAGGTCGGCTTGCCCCAGAGGGCGCCGGTCCAGAGAGCGAGAAAGGTGAACATCGCACCGGTCGGCGCGAGCGCATGCGCGAGCAGGTAGGCGACGCGCGCATTGAAGGTGAGCCCGATCGCGGCCCAGAACGCCATGGCGAGGTAGAGCAGCATCGACATCCAGGCGGCCGGCACGTGGACGAAGATGATCCGGTATGCGTCGCCCTGGGTCGCATCGGTGGGGGCGCGGAAGAAGCCGATGTACAGGCCTGCGGTTGCGAGCGCGACAAAGGCCGCCCAGCACCAGGGAACGAGCGCGCCGGCCAGCGCGTAGAAGCGGGCCGGCGCGGCGAACCGGTAGAAGGCGGAGGTCGGCGTCATGGTCGATCGGGGTCGATTGTCCCGCCTGCCGGAAGGAGCTTGTTACGAGCGGTCATTCGGTGGCGATCCGCAAGGCGGCCGCGGTGGCCGGCGGCGCCACCAGCGCGGTGAAGATGAGGAATGCGCCGAGCAGCGCGTAGTGGCCGCGCGCCGCCAGGCCGGCGTCGATCGCCGCGACCGCGCCAGCGCCGAAGATCAGCGCCGGGATGCAGAGCGGCACGATCAGCAGGATCACCAGCGCGGCGCCGCTTCGCAGGCCGAGCGTCAGCGCCGCGCCGAGGCCGCCGAGCAGGCTGAGGACGGGCGTGCCGAGCAGCAGGGTCAGGGCGAGCGAGCCGATCGCCTCGCCGCGCATGTCGAACATCGCGCCGAACAGCGGCGCGGCGGCGACCAGAGGCAGGCCGGTGAGCAGCCAGTGGGCCGCCGCCTTGGCCAGCACCAGGGGGAGCTTGTCGGCAACGCCGGGGCCGCTGGCGACCAGCATCTGCTCGAGCGAACCGTCGCTGAAGTCGGCGGCGTAGAGCTGGGTCACCGAGAGCATCGCCGCGAGCAGCGCCGCGACCCAGACGACGCCGGGCGCGATCTGCCGGAGCGTCTGCGGCTCGGGCCCGACGCCGAGCGGAAACAGGCTGATCGCGACGGTGAAGAAGGCGATCGGCAGCAAGGCGTCGGCGCGTCGCCGGGCGGCCAGGCGGAGGTCGCGGGCGACGAGCGTGGCGAACAGGCCGGTCATCGGAGTACCTTCGTGCTTCGCACTCCGGAATTCGCCCTTGGGGCGGCCCGGCGGGCTCACTGGAGTACCTTCGTGCTGCGCACTCCGGTGTTCGCCCTTGGGGCGGCCCGGCGGGCTCATGCAGCGACCGGCGCCTCGAGCTGCACGACGACCGGCGCCGGCGCGCGGATCTCGAGCGGCAGGTGGCTGGTCAGGACGATGCTGCCGCCGCGTTCAGCGTGGCCGACGAGCACGCCGTTCAGGGTGGCGACGCCGGCGGCGTCGAGGCCGTCGAAAGGCTCGTCGAGCAGCCAGGTCTCGGGCGTCGAGGCGACCGCAAGGCGGGCCAGCGCGACCCGCCGCCGCTGCCCCTGCGAGAGCGTGCGCACCGGCGCGTGGCGCCGGCCGGCGAGTCCGAACCGGCCCAGGGCGGCATCGATGTCGCCGCGCGCCGCAGGCTCGCCGGCGAGGGCGAGCAGGAAGCGCAGCGATTCCACGCCGCTCAGGTCCTCCTTCAGGGCGTTGGCGTGGGCTACATAGAGGAAGCGCCGGTGCGGCGCCGGATCGCCCCAGGTGATCTCGCCGGCCTCCGGCGCCGAAAGTCCGGCGAGGGTGCGCAGCAGGGTCGTCTTGCCTTGCCCGTTGGCGCCGCGCAGCCAGACGATCTGGCCGGGTGCGAGGGTGAAGTCGACGCCGGTGAACAGCAGCCGACCGCCGCGCTGGCAGGCGAGGGCGCGAACGCGCAGGCGCGGCGCGGAGACCGCCGGGAAGGGTATGTCCATGGCTGGGCGCGATTGTGCTCGGTGGGGCGCCCGTAAACTCCTGCCAAACGAGGAGAGTAGGAATGCTTTTCGGCAAGCTGCTGCCGCGCGAAGGAAACTTCTTCGAGCTGTTCAACCAACACGGCAACTACATCGCCGAAGGCGCGCGCGCCTTCATCCGGCTGATCCAGCATTACGCCGACACCGACTTGCGCGACAAGCACACGGGCGAGGTCGGCACCGCCGAGCGGCAGGCCGACCGCATCACCGCGGAAGTGCACCGGCTGCTGCACAAGACCTTCGTCACGCCGATCGACCGGGAGCAGATCTTCGGCCTGATCAACGCCATGGACGACGTGCTCGACCTGCTCCAGGACGCCAGCGAGACGATGTCGCTCTACGACGTGCAGGCGATGAACGAGGACATCCTGCGCCTGGGCGACCTGAGCGCGAGATGCTGCGAGCGGGTGCAGCATGCGGTCTCGCTCCTGCCCAGGATCAGCCGCGCCGAGGTCGCCCAGGCGGCACTCAAGACCTGCGAGGAGATCGACCAGCTCGAATCCGACGCCGATCGGGTGATGCGCGCGGCGATGTCGCGCCTGTTCCGCGAGGAGAAGGACGTCCGCGAGCTGATCAAGCTGCGCGCCATCTACGAGCTGCTCGAATCGATCTCGGATCGATGCGAGGACGTTGCGAACCTCATCGAGGGCGTCGTCCTCGAGAACTCCTGAGCGGCCGTTCCGAATGACACCGACCGAGATCTCGTTCGGCGTGGTGGCGCTGCTCGTCGCGCTCGCGGTCGCGTTCGACTTCATGAACGGCTTCCACGACGCGGCGAACTCGATCGCCACCGTCGTCTCGACCGGCGTGCTGAAGCCGCAGCAGGCGATCGTCTTCGCGGCGTTCTTCAACATCGTCGCGATCTTCATCTTCCACCTGAGCGTCGCCGCCACCGTCGGCAAGGGCATCGCCCAGCCGGGCGTCGTCGACCATCACGTCGTCTTCGGTGCGCTGATCGGCGCGATCGCCTGGAACTTCGTCACCTGGTGGTGGGGCATCCCGTCGAGCTCGTCGCACGCGCTGATCGGCGGCATCGTCGGTGCCGTCATCGCCAAGGCCGGCGCCGGCTCGCTGATCCCGGCCGGGATCTGGAAGACGGTGATCTTCATCTTCCTCTCGCCGGTGCTGGGCTTCCTGCTCGGCGCGCTGCTGATGGTGCTGGTCGCCAACATCTTCCGGCACGCCTCGCCGCTCAAGGTCGACAACCTGTTCCGCCGCATGCAACTCGTTTCGGCCGGCCTCTACAGCCTGGGCCACGGCGGCAACGACGCGCAGAAGACGATCGGCATCATCTGGATGCTGCTGATCGCTTCGGGCTACGCCTCGGCCAGCGCCGCCATGCCGCCGTCGTGGGTGATCTGGGTCTGCTACCTGGCGATCGGCCTGGGCACGATGTTCGGCGGTTGGCGGATCGTCAAGACGATGGGCCAGCGGATCACCAAGCTCAAGCCGGTGGGCGGGTTCTGCGCCGAGACGGGCGGGGCGATCACGCTCTTCCTCGCCACCGCGCTCGGCATCCCGGTCTCGACCACGCACACCATTACCGGCGCGATCGTCGGCGTCGGCTCGGTGCGGCGCGCGGCGACGGTCCGCTGGGGACTGGCCGGCAACATCGTCTGGGCCTGGATCTTCACGATTCCGGCCTCGGCGTTCGTCGCCGCGGTGTTCTACGCTGTGGGCCTCTGGCTGTTCGCCTGAGAATTTTCACAGCTTCTCAGCCGGGCGCGTGCGCCTCGAAGTAGCGCTGCGCGGTGAAGGCAATCGTCGCCATCAGCGCGGTGGCGCCGAGTGCGAGCGCGGCGACGACACCGGCGACCGTCGCCCAGCCCGAGCGGGTGGGAGTGCCTGGCTCGCCGTGGCGCGCGTCCCAGCGACCGTCGGCGGTCAGCCCGTAGACGATCGCCGACAGCATGGTCGCGGCGATCATCGCCCCGAGCAGCGGCACGAGCAGGTTGCCGAGCCGGTCGTCGGTGCCGTAGTGGCGCATTCGCCAGAAGCCATAGGCGCCCGCGAGCGTCGGCAAGCCATGCAGCCAGGCCAGCGCGGCGCCGGCGCCGCGCAGATAGAAGCGGTGCAGGCCGATGCTGCCGCCGAGCACCGCCAGCCAGGTGGCGATCGCCTTCGAGCGGCCGGCTCCGGCGCCGCCGGCGGGCGCGGCGTCGTGCGGCGAAGCGCCGATCCCGCCCCCAGCGCCGGCGGGCGGGCTCACCGGAGTACCTTCGGGCTGCGCCCTCCGGAATTCGCTCTTGGGGCGGCCCGGCGGGCTCATGCCGGCAGCGCAGGGGCCGGGGCAGCGGCGCCGTGGCCGAGGCTTTTCTGCATCACGACGACGTCGAGCCAGCGCTCGAACTTCCAGCCCGCGGCCTGCATCGTCCCGACCGGCGCGAAGCCGAGCGCACGGTGTACACCGATCGAACCGGCATTGGCCGAGTCGCCGATCACGGCCAGCATCTGCCGGGCGCCGGCCGCCTCGCGGCGGGCCAGCAACTCGGCAAGAAGGAGCCGGCCGAACCCCCGCCCGATCGCGTCGCCCGCCAGGTAGACTGAATCCTTGAGGCAGAAGCGGTAGGCCGGGCGCGGCCGGAACTGGTTGGCGTAGGCGTAGCCGACGACCCGCCCAGCCTGCTCGAGGACCAGCCAGGGCAGGCCCTTGTCCAGCACGTCGGCGCGGCACCGTTCCATCTCGGTGCGATCGGGAGCGTCGATCTCGAAGGTGCCGGTGCCTTGGGCGACGTTCCAGGCGTAGATCGCGGTCACCGCGTCGAGGTCTTCGGCCGTGCTCGGCCGGATCACGACATCGCTCATGGCAGGGGGGGTCGAAGCGCGGGCATCGGTCGAGTTTATAATGCGCGGTTTTTCGCGGGACGCGTCCCGACACCAAGGAATCGAACATGGTCGTGATCCGGCTTGCACGTGGCGGGGCGAAGAAGCGCCCCTTCTTCAACATCGTCGTTGCCGATTCGCGGCTTCGTCGCGACGGGCGCTTCATCGAACGCGTCGGCTTCTACAACCCGGTCGCCTCGGGCGCCGAGCAGCCGCTGCGCGTCGCGTTCGATCGCGTCGAGCACTGGACCGGCCACGGCGCGCAGATGTCGCCGACGGTCCGACGCCTGATCGAGCAGGCCAGGACCGCGGCGGCCTGAGGTCGGCTCCGGCGGCGTCGCGATGGCCGACGCAGCATGGCCGGCCGACGCGCTCGAGGTCGGGCGGATCGGCGACGCCTGGGGCCTGAAAGGGTGGTTCAGGGTCCAGCCTTACGCCAGCCCTCCCGAGACCCTGCTGGCGGCGCGCCGCTGGCACCTGCGGCCGGCCTCTCCCGGCCCCGCGCCCGGTCGCTCTTGGTCCGCAGGCGCCACCTTCCTCGACATCCGCGAGGTGCGCGAGCACGGTGACGGCCTGGTCGCCGCCGCCGGTGGCGTCGACGACCGCAGTGCCGCCGAAGCCCTGCGCGGGGCGCGTATCTTCATTGCCCGCTCCAGCTTTCCGAAGGCGGGTATCGACGAGTTCTACTGGGCCGACCTGATCGGTCTGGCGGTCGTCAACCGCGACGGGGTCGCGCTCGGCAAGGTCGCCGGCCTGATCGACACCGGACCGCACAGCGTCCTGCGCGTCCTGCCGGACGGGGCGGCGGAGTTGCCGGCCGCAGAAGAGCGCCTGATCCCGTTCGTCTCGGCCTACGTCGACAGCGTCGACCTCGCCGGACGATCGATCGTGGTCGACTGGGGCCTCGACTACTGAGCCGCACCGCGATGCGATTCGACGTCATCACCCTGTTTCCCGAGCTCTTCCCCGCCCACTTCGCCCATGGCGTTACGCGGCGCGCCTTCGAGTCCCGCCAGGTCGACGTGCGGCTCTGGCAGCTGCGTGACTTCGGCGACCCGCCGCACGACCGCGTCGACGACCGACCGTATGGCGGCGGCCCCGGCATGGTGCTGCTTTACGAGCCGCTGGCCCGCGTCCTGGCGGCGATCCGCGCCGATCGCGGCGAGGCCGTCGCCGCGCCGCTGATCAATTTTTCGCCTGCGGGCCGGCTGCTGCGCCAGGCGACGGTCGGCGTCCTTGCCGGCGGCGCCGGTGCGATCCTGCTGTGCGCCCGCTACGAAGGCGTCGATCAGCGCTTCATCGACCGCCACGTCGACCTCGAGCTGAGCCTCGGCGACTACGTGCTGTCAGGCGGCGAGATCGCGGCGCTCGCCCTGCTCGACGCCGTCGCCCGGCTGCAGCCGGGCGTGCTCGGCGACGCCCGTTCGCACGAGCAGGACAGCTTTTCCGCCGGGCTGCTCGACTGCCCGCACTACAGCCGGCCCGACGTCCTGCCCGGCGACGCGACCGGCGCCGCCGTCCCCGAGGTGCTGCTATCGGGAAACCACGCGGCGATCGAGCGCTGGCGGCGGGACCAGGCGCTGGCGCTGATGGCCGAGCGCCGCCCGGATCTGCTGGCGGCGGCCGGTTCCGAGGGTCGGCTCAGCGCCGCCGACCGGGCCACCCTGGCCGCGGGAAGGATGCCAAAGATATAATTCCCGGTTTTTCGATCCTCTGCCACGCCGGGCCCCACGCGGCCCCCTACACACTTCTCAGAAGCGTGCGCACGATCACCAGGAGCACTCCGTGGACCTCATCCAGACCCTCGAGCACGAGGAAATCGCCCGTCTCGCCAAGACCATTCCTGCGTTCGCCCCCGGCGACACGGTGATCGTCAGCGTCAACGTCGTCGAAGGCACGCGCAAGCGCCTGCAGGCTTTCGAAGGCGTGGTCATCGCCAAGCGCAACCGCAGCCTCAATTCGAGCTTCATCGTGCGCAAGGTGTCGAGCGGCGAAGGCGTCGAGCGCACCTTCCAGCTCTACAGCCCGCTGATCGCCTCGATCGAGGTCAAGCGGCGCGGCGACGTGCGCCGTGCCAAGCTCTACTACCTGCGCCAGCGCTCGGGCAAGTCGGCCCGGATCAAAGAGAAATTGGCCTGACGGCGTCGCTGCGGCGCAGCCGGTCGGCGCGCAGCGGCGAGCCGATTTCCGCGGCGACCCGGCCCGGCCGGCGCTCGCAAATGCCGGCTTCCTGACGTGGCTCTTCTCTTCGATCCCCAGGACCTGCCGGTCCTCGGCCGCGATGCCCACCTCCCGGCGGTGGCCGTTGGGAGCATCGCCGCCGCGGCGATCCGCTCGCGCTTCGGCGCGCCGCCGGCGTGGGAGCCCGAGATCAAGGCCGAGCGACGTTTCGTCGACCGGGCCCCGGCCGCAGCATCCGTCCTGATCGCGATCGTCCTGCGCGACGAGCCAACGTTGCTGTTGACGCAGCGCACCGACCATCTCACCGACCACCCGAGCCAGATCAGCTTTCCCGGTGGCCGCGCCGAGCCCGGCGACCGCGACGCGACAGCGGTGGCGCTGCGCGAGGCCGAGGAAGAGATCGGACTCGCGCCTGACCGGGTCGAGGTGCTCGGCAGCCTGCCGACCTACACCACCGGCACCGGCTTCGTCGTCACCCCGGTCGTCGGCCTGGTTCGTCCGGGCTTCGATCTGAAGATCGATCCGCACGAGGTGGCAGAGGTGTTCGAGGTGCCGCTCGCCTTCCTGATGGACCCCGCCAACCACCAGCGCCATGCCGTCGACCTGGAAGACGGGCGCCGCGAGTTCTTCTCGATGCCCTGGCCGGCCAGCGGCGGCGACGCCGCACGGCAGCGCTACTTCATCTGGGGCGCGACGGCGGCGATGCTGCGCAATCTCTACCGCTTCCTGGCGGCCTGAGAAGCTTCACGGCTTTCGAGTCGCCGGTCGCGCAGGCGGCGCGAGAGATTCGCGGCCCGGCGCGACCCCGCCGGTATGATCGCCCGCGATGAGTTTTTTCGCCGTCTTGTTCGCCTTGTTGCTCGAGCAAGTCAAGCCGCTGCCGCGCGGCAACGTGATTCACGATGCGCTCACCGGCTGGATGCGCTGGGCGGCGCGCAACTTCGACGCCGGCCGCGCGAGCCACGCCTGGGTCGTCTGGTGCGTCAGCGTCCTGTCGCCCGCGCTGCTGACCTGGGCGCTGTACTTCGGGTTCGACCGGCTGAACAGCCTGCTCGGCCTCGCCTTCGACGTTGGCGTGCTCTACCTCACGCTCGGCTTTCGCCAGTTCAGCCACTACTTCACCGATATCCGCGACGCCCTCGACCACGGCGATGAATCCGAGGCGCGCCGCCTGCTCAGCGAATGGCGCCATCTCGATGCGAGCGAGCTGCCCGCCTCCGAGCTGCTGCGCCACGTCATCGAGCATTCGCTGCTGGCCGCGCATCGCCATGTGTTCGGCGTCTTCTTCTGGTTCATCCTGCTCTCGGGCTTCGGCCTCGGGCCGGTCGGCGCAGTGCTCTACCGGATGGCCGAATTCGCCAGCCGCTACTGGGCCTACCGGAGCGGCGACGGCGCCATCGCCGTCAACCAGACGCTGATGGCCCTGGCCCTGCGCCTGTTCCAGCTGCTCGATCACGTGCCGGCCCGCCTCACTGCATCGGGCTTCGCGGTGGTGGGCAACTTCGAGGAGGCAGTCAACTGCTGGCGACGCGACTCGGGCCTGTGGAAGTACGACAACGAAGGCGTGATCCTCGCTGCCGCCGCGGGCGCCGTCGGTGTGCGCCTCGGTGGTGGCTCGGCCCCGGGCCTCACGCCCGACCGCGCCAAGACCTTCGAGGCAGGCGCCCCGCCGGAGTCGGCCGATGCGGCGGGCTCGACGCCGGGTGCCGTGCCGCAGCTCGGCCATCTGCGCAGCGTGGTCGGCCTGGTCTGGCGCTCGGTCGTCCTCTGGATGCTGCTGCTGGCCCTTCTTTCGCTGGCCAATCTGATCGGCTGACCGTCCGGGCGGCCGGTGTGGCGGGCCTGGCCCGCTCAGCCCTGCAGCTCTGCCAGGATTTCGCGGTAGATGCGGTAGCGCGAATCGCCGATCTCGCCGCGCTCGATCGCCGCCAGCACGCCGCAGCCGGGCTCGTGCTGATGGGTGCAGTTGTAGAACCGGCATTCGCTGGCATGGCGGGCGATGTCGGGCATCAGGCCGGTCAGGTCGTTCGCCGCGATGTGGCGAAGGCCGAATTCCTGGAAGCCCGGCGAATCGATCAGCGCGCTGCGCCGCTCGGGGTCGATCCAGTACCAGTGGGTCGCCGTCGTCGTGTGCCGGCCGGTGTTGAGCGCCCCGGAGATTTCGCCCACCTGCGCCTTGGCGTCGCGCACGAGCAGGTTGACGAGCGTGCTCTTGCCGGCCCCGCTCGGGCCGAGCACCAACGTGGTCCGGTCGGCGAGCAGCGGCGCCAGCCGCGCGTGCGCCTGCTCCGGCGCCTTCTTCAACGCCACCCCGATCATCTCGACGCCGATCGCGGCATAGGGTGCGAGGCGCGCTTCGGCGGCGGCCCAGCTGGGCAGGTCCTGCTTGTTCAGGACGATGCGCGCCGGGATCGCCGCCTCCTGCGCCGCGATCAGGGCGCGGGCGAGTTGCGACTCGCTGAACACCGGCTCGGCGGCGACGACGACGAGCAGCTGGTCGAGGTTGGCGGCGAAGGCCTTGGTCTTCCAGGCGTCCTGCCGGTAGAGCAGGTTGCGGCGCGGCAGGACGGCCTCGACCACGCCTTCGTCGCCGCTGCGTTGCCAGCGGACCCGGTCGCCGACCACGGCCTCGTTTTTCTTGCCGCGCCCGTGGCAGAGAAGGCGGCTGCCGTCTGCCGCTTCGACGACGACGTGCCGGCCGTGCCCCGAGACGACCCGCCCTTCGAGATCAGCCGACGAAGGCGATGAGGGCATCGGCCTTGGCGGCGCAGATGAAGTCGTTGCGCGACACGCCGCCGGTCGAATGGGTGGACAAGCGGATCGTGCAGCGATCGAACGAGACGCGCAGCTCGGGGTGATGGTCCTCGACGTGGCAGACCCAGGCCAGGGCATCGACGAAGGCCACCGTCTCGAGCCAGCCCTTGAAGGCGAAGGTCTTCTCGATCGCTCCGCCCGAGGCGTGCCAGCCGCTGGTCTGGGCGAGATGGCGCTGCACCTCGGCCTCGCTCATCGCGACCGCGCGCTGCTGGCACTTCTGCTCGAGAAAGTTGGTCATGCGATTGCTCCGGCGGTGCGGCCCGGCCCGAGCGCGGCGAGGCGCTCGACGGCGGGCGGATGCGAGTAGTAGAAGCGGGCGTAGACCGGGTCAGGCGTCAGCGTGGACGCGTTGTCCTCGTGCAGCTTGAGGAGCGCCGAGGCGAGCGCGCCGCCGTTGGCGTGGCGGGCCGCCCAGGCGTCGGCTTCGTACTCGTGGCGGCGCGAGAGGCCGGAAAACAGCGGGGCAATGAAGGTGCCGAACACCGGCGCGACGAACATCAGCAGGATCAGGGCGACGGCGTCGTTCGGCGCGTCCAGCGCCGGCCGGACGCCGAGCCCGGTGTAGAACCAGGACTGCGAGGCGAGCAAGCCGAACGCGGCGAACAGGGCCAGCGCGGTCAGCAGCAGGGCGCCGATCCGCCGCGCGATGTGGCCGAGCTTGAAGTGGCCGAGCTCGTGGGCGAGCACGGCTTCGACTTCCTCCGGTGCCAGCCGGGCCAGCAGGGTGTCGAAGAAGACCACCCGCCGGGCCGCGCCGAAGCCGGTGAAATAGGCATTGCCGTGCGCCGAGCGGCGGCTCCCGTCCATCACGAACAGGCCTTTCGCGGCGAAGCCGGCGCGTGCCATCAGCGCGCGCACACGCGCTTCGAGCGAGGCGTCGGCGAGCGGCACGAAGCGGTTGAAGAGGGGGGCGATCAGGGTCGGCACGATCACCAGCGCGGCGAGGTTGAAGGCGGCCCAGGCCGCCCAGGCCCAGAGCCACCAGAGCGGCCCGCTCGCCGCCATGATCCAGAGCACCAGCGCGACCAGCGGCAGGCCGATCACGATCGACAGCGCCAGCCCCTTCAGCGCGTCGGCGAGCCAGAGCCGCCAGCTCATGCGGTTGAAGCCGAACCGCGCTTCGATGCCGAAGGTGGCGTACAGGTCAAGGGGCAGGAGGAGGACGGCCTCGATGGCGACGACCGCGCCGACCAGTGCGACCTGGTAGCCCAGGCCGCCCCAGCGCGGCGCGATCGCCTCGCGCAGCGCCGCATTGAGCGTGTCGAGCCCGCCGAACAGCGTCCAGCCGAGCAGGACGACCGCGCCGAACAGCGCCTGCGCCTGGCCGAGGCGGAGCTTGGCCAGCGTGTAGTCGGCGGCCTTGCGGTGCGCGGCGAGATCGACGGTCGCGCGAAAGGGCGCCGGCACGGCGTCACGGTGCAGCGCCACGTGGCGCACCTGCCGGCTGGAGAGCCAGGCGCGCAAGGCGTGCGAAGCGACCAGCGCCGCGGCGAAAACGAGCGTCCAGCTCCCGGAAGTCATCGGTGAAAGTGTAGGCGGCCGAGGGGATCGGCGTTTACGATCGGTCGATGACCGACACCGACCTTGCCGCCGACGACGCCAACCTGATCTGGATCGATCTCGAGATGACCGGCCTCGTCCCGGAGCGCGACCGGATCATCGAGATCGCGGTCGTCGTCACCGATCCGCAGCTGAAGATCCGCGTCGAAGGCCCGGTGTTCGCCGTCCGCCAGAGCGACGCGGTGCTGGCCGGCATGGACGCCTGGAACACCGGCACGCACGGCCGGAGCGGCCTCACCGATCGGGTCAAGGTGTCGACCGTCGACGAGGCCGCGGCCGAACGCGAGACGATCGCGTTCCTGCAACGCTACGTCGGCAAGGGCCGCTCGCCGATGTGCGGCAACAGCATCTGCCAGGACCGGCGATTCCTCGCCGCCACCATGCCGGCGCTCGAGGCTTTCTTCCACTACCGCAACCTCGACGTCAGTACCCTGAAGGAGCTGGCGCGGCGCTGGAAGCCGGAGATCCTGGCGGGCTTTCGCAAGGCGCAGGCGCACACCGCGCTGGCCGACATCCGGGAGTCGATCGACGAGCTGGCCTACTACCGCGAGCACTTCCTGAAGCCCTGACCCCGGGTCAGGGGTGGAACTGCACCATGACCTGACGCGCGCGATTTGCGGCAGCGCAGCAAATCGCGGTAGAATCATGGGCTTGCCGCATGACAGCTCTTCGTCAGCGGCGATTCGCTCATCCCCTCTGACCGTCTCGGCCTCGAGTGCCGAACTTATGCGCTAGGTCGGCGGCGATGCCGTCGCACACCTCCGCAGACACGGACCGCGACCTTGCACCCGCCCCGGGTGCCCGAGCGTTGCCGCGCGCAAGCGGCAGCGCCCGCGTTCGAAGACAGAGAAGACAAAAATGACTTTCGACTCCCTCGGCCTTTCCGAAGGCCTGCTCCGCGCCGTCGCCGATGCCGGCTACGACGCGCCGACGACGGTGCAATCCGCCGCCATCCCGCCGGCGATCGCCGGCACCGACCTGATGGTCGCCGCCGCCACCGGCAGCGGCAAGACCGCCTCGTTCATCCTGCCGGCGTTGCAGCGCATCCTGGCGGCGCGCGCCGACCCGGCCAAGAAGCGCGACAAGGGCACGACCTACGGCCCGCGCATCCTGGTGCTGACCCCCACCCGCGAGCTGGCGATCCAGATCGCCAAGGCCGCCGACACCTACGGCCGCCACGTGGCCGGCCTGCGCGTCTCGACGATCGTCGGCGGCGTGCCCTACGGCGCCCAGCTGAAGGCGCTGCGCGGCCCGCTCGACATCCTGATCGCCACGCCCGGGCGGCTCCTCGACCACCTGCAGAGCGGCAAGGCCGAGCTCGGCAACGTCGAGATGTTCGTCCTCGACGAGGCCGACCGCATGCTCGACATGGGCTTCATCGACGACATCCGGACGATCGCGGACCATGTTCCGGCGACCCGCCAGACGGTGATGTACAGCGCCACCTTTCTCGGCAACGTCGGCGGCCTGGCGAGGAGCCTGCTGCGCGATCCGCAGAAGGTCGAGGTCGCCTCGCACACCGATACCCACGCCAACATCGAGCAGCGGCTGCACTGGGCCGACAACACGGCGCACAAGAACGCCTTGCTCGACCACATCCTGACTCAGCGCGAGATGGAGCAGGCGCTCGTCTTCACGAGCACGCAGCGCGATGCCGACTGGCTGGCCGACCGGCTGGCCGACATGGGCCACCACGTCGCTTCGCTGCACGGCGGTCATCCGCAAGGGCGGCGCAACCGGGTCCTGCAGGACCTGCGCGACCGCCGCCTCAAGATCCTCGTCGCCACTGACGTCGCGGCACGCGGCATCGACGTGCGGACGATCAGCCACGTCGTCAACTACGGGCTGCCCATGAAGCCGGAGGACTACGTCCACCGCATCGGCCGGACCGGCCGCGCCGGCGTCAACGGCCTGGCGGTGACGCTGGCCGAGCGCATGGACACCGGGATGATCCGGCGCATCCAGCAGTTCACGACCCAGCCGATGCCGGTGGCGACGATCGCCGGCCTCGAGCCGAAGGTGCAGGCGCCGAAGATGTATGCGAGCGCGCCGGCATCGCGTGCGCCGGGCCAGGCGCCGCGTCGCATCGACCCGCGCCGAGCGTTCGAGCCTCGCGGCGGCGACTCGCCAGCCCGCACGGCCGGCCGCGGCAACCCGTTCGATCGCGCCCTGCCGGTGCGGGACGAGCGACGCGCTCCGGCGCGGCCGGGTCCGGCGCCGTTCAAGGCGCGCGGCAAGCCGGCGCAGCGTCCGCGTCCGGGCGGCTTTGCCCGCTGAGACGAGCCTGCCCTCCTGAAAACGCGACCGAAGGCCGCGCTGTCAGGCGAGCCAGCTGCATGAAATGCGCCGCCCTCGGGCGGCGTTTTTCATGGTCCTCCCCGGGTCCCCCCGGTGCGCTAATGGCAGCCACTAACTAGCGGCGCCGCTGCACGGTGACGCTGACGTCCATGCCGAGGTAGTCGCCGGTCTCGCCGAACCAGCTCCCGGAGATCGGTGCCGCCTGTGACGGGTCGCGGGCGACCCCGACCCGGATCAGCTGCGTGCCGCCGAGCAGGTTGTTGGTCGGATCGAACGGCACCCAGCCGGCCCCCGGCAGATAGGCCTGCAGCCAGGCATGGGTGTAGCCCGCGCCGACCGTGGCGCGGTCGTCGTCACCGCCGTCGAGCGCCGGGTCGTAGAGATAGCCCGAGACGAAGCGCGTCGCCACGCCGAGGCGGCGCGCCGCTTCCATCATCAGCAGGGCGAAGTCGCGGCACGAGCCGCTGCCGAGCTCGAGGGTCTCGAGCGGCTGCTGCGTGCCTTCCTCGTCGCGCGCCAGGTAGGCGAATTTCTCGCGGATGTGCTGGTTCATCGCGACCAGCAGGTCGCGCGTGCCGGTCGGCCCGTCGGTGCGGATGAACTGGCGCGCCCAGGCGGTCAGCAGGCCGTCCGGATCGTCGTGGTACGGGCGCAGGTAGTGCTCGAGGTCGTAGCGCTCCTCGAGCGTGTACGAGAACGGATAGATCTCGGCGCTCGGCGACAGCGGCAGCTCGAGGTTCATCGAGTGCGCGTGCTCGATCGAGAAGCTGCAGACGATCTGCAGCGTGTCGGCCTTCTCGAGCGGCTGAACCAGCGCGACCGAGTTGGAGAGCGGGTCCTGGATCATGCGCACGTCGGCGTCCGGGCTCACGTCGAGGTCGGTCGCCAGCACGCGCAGGTCGTGGCTGTCGCGCGGGCGGAACATCACCCGGTGCTCGCCGAAGGTCACCGGCTGGCGATAGCGGTACACCGTCGTATGGACGATGTCGTAGCGGACGGGCACGGGGTCGGCCTCGCGCTCCGTCAGGCGCGCAACAGTTCGACTTCGAACATCAGGGTGGCATTCGGCGGGATCGCGCCGCCGGCACCGCGTGCGCCATATCCGAGCTCGGGTGGGATCACCAGGATGCGCGTGCCGCCCTCCAGCATGCCCTGCACGCCTTCGTCCCAGCCCTTGATGACGTGGCCTGCGCCGAGGTCGAACTCGAACGGATCGTTGCGGTCCTTGCTCGAGTCGAATTTCGTGCCCTTGACGCCGTCTGCATAGAGCCAGCCGGTGTAGTGGACCGAGACCGGCCGCCCTGCCTCGGCCTGCTTGCCGGTGCCCGGCTGGATGTCGTCGTACTGGAGCCCGGAGGCAGTCGTTTGCATGGGGAGATCTTTCGAATCGGCGAAGGCCCACATGATGCCAGCCGAAAGTGGCGGGCGTGCGCCGCTGTCACCCGAGCGGGAAGCGCTTGCGCCAGGCGGCGACCGCGGCTGCCAGCCAGTCCGCGACATTCGTGCCCTCTGGCACGAGTCCGAGCACCGCAGCCGCGCGACGCAGCGCGTCGAGCGGCGAGTCCAGGGCGAGCGGGGTCGCGCCGGTCTGCTTGGAAAGCTTGTCGCCGTTCGCCGCCAGCACCAACGGCGTGTGCAGGTAGCGCGGCGTTGCCAGGCCGAGGCAGCGCTGCAGGACGATCTGGCGCGCCGTGTTGCCGGCCAGGTCTTCGCCGCGCACTACGTCGGTGACGCCCTGGTCCGCATCGTCGACGACGACGGCGAGCTGGTAGGCCCAGACGCCGTCGGCGCGCCGCAGCACGAAGTCGCCGACTGCGCCCGGCACGTCCTGGCTGATCTCGCCGAGTCGGCGGTCGGTCCAGGCGATGCGGCCGCTCTGCTCGGGAGGGTCGGCGGCTGCCGCCGGACCGGACGTGCGCAAGCGGATCGATCGCGCCGGCCTGCCATGCAGGCCCGCGCGGCAGGTGCCGGGATAGACGAGCTCGGCGTGGCGCAGCCGGTCGCCCTCGGCCGGTGCCGCGGCGCGGGCGAGGTCGCCCCGGCTGCAGGCGCAGGGATAGGCCCGGCCGGTTGCAAGCAACTGCCCCAGCGCGCGCTCGTAGAGGGCGGTGCGCGTCGATTGAAGGAGCGGCGCTTCGTCGGGCCGCAAGCTGCAGCGCGCGAGCTGGCCGAGGATCGCCTCGGCCGCGCCGTCGACCTTGCGCGGCGCGTCGAGGTCTTCGATGCGCACCAGCCAGCGCCCGCCGCAGGCCCGCGCGTCGAGCCAGGAGGCGAGCGCGGCGACCAGCGAGCCGGCGTGCAACAGGCCGGTCGGCGACGGCGCGAACCGGCCGACGTAGGGGCCGCCGACGCTGTCCGTCACTTGATGCGGTCGCCGACCCGGCTGCCGTGCCGTTCGAGCAGCGCCTTGCGGGTGGTCGGGCTGTCGAGCTGCGCCAGCCACCAGCGCAAGGCCAGGCCGGGCTGCGTCTTGCGCGCCGCGCCCCGCCCCGCCGCGACGGGCGTGCGCCAGGCGTAGCCGAGGCGCGGCCCTTCCGGGCGGGTTCGCTGCAGCTCCTTGACGACCAGCCGGCCGGTGGCGATGTAGTCGCGTGCCATCGGCTCGGGGACGAAGCCGCAGCCGATGCCGCGCAGCTGCGCGTCGATCTTCGCCTGCATGCTGCTCAGCGTCAGCACGTCCTGGCCCGGCAGCAGGTTGACGGTCATCGGCGTCATCCGGTGCGCCGAATCGGCGACGGCGATGGCGCGGTGCCGGATCAGCTCGGCATCGTCGAGCGGTTCGGCGGCGCTCGCCAGCGGGTGGTGCGGAGCGACCGCGAACACGAAGGGCAGCGGCCCCAGGTCCTTGACGGTGACGCCGCTCGGCAGCTCGCGGTAGGTGCCGACGCCGATCGCCAGGTCGGCCTGGCCGGTGACGAGCGCCTCCCAGGTGCCGGCGAGCACTTCGGTCTGGATGCGCAAACGGGTCGCTGGCGGCGAGCCGGCCGGGTCCCTGGCGGTGGCGGGCGTCGCGGTGCGCGGCAGGGGCCGCGTCGCCGCGTAGAAGGCTTCGCACAGCTCGAGCAGGGTGGCCCGCGAGATCACGTCGTCGACGGCGATGCTGAGCTGCGATTCCCAGCCCGTGGCGACCCGCTTGACCCGGTTGGCCACCGCATCGATCTGCTCGAGCAGGCGGCGACCTTCGTCGAGCAGCTCCTGGCCGGCGGCGGTCAGCGTCGCCTGGCGCGAGCGCCGGTCGAACAGCAGGACGTCGAGCGCGTCCTCGAGCTGGCGGACGCTGTAGGTGAGCGCCGACGGCACCTTGCCGAGCTGGCGCGCCGCCGCCGCGAAGCTGCCGGTCTGGGCGATCGCGTCCATCATCGTCAGGGCGTCGGGCGTCAGGGCGCTGCGGGCTTCGCTCATGGAAACGGCGGGGAAGACAGGCGTTCATCTTATTTGAATGGCACCGTCAAGACGGCTCCGCCGCCGCGGCGGCCGTTGTTCCTACAGTCGAGGCAACGCAGGAAGGAACTCTCCATGATCACCCTTCGCAAATCGTCCGACCGCGGCTACGCCGACCATGGCTGGCTGAAGAGCTGCCATACCTTCTCGTTCGCCGACTACCACGACCCGCGCCACATGGGCTTCGGCAACCTGCGCGTCATCAACGAGGACCGGATCACGCCGGGCAGCGGCTTCGGCACGCACGGTCACCGCGACATGGAGATCGTCAGCTACGTGCTCGAAGGCGAGCTCGCACACAAGGACAGCATGGGCACCGGCCAGGCCCAGGGCGCGCCGAGCGGCGTGATCCGGCCCGGCGACGTGCAGCGCATGAGCGCCGGCACCGGCGTCCAGCACAGCGAGTTCAACCACGCGAAGAACGAGACCACGCACTTCCTGCAGATCTGGATCCAGCCGAACGTCCGCGGCATCCCGGCCGAGTACGAGCAAAAGCACTTCGACGCCGACTCGAAGCGCGGCCAGCTGCGCCTGGTCGCCTCGCCCGACGGCCGCGACGGGTCGCTGCGGATCCACGCCGACGCGTCGATCTCGGCCGGCCTGTTCGACGGTAACGAGAGCGCCGAGCTGCGGCTCGCCCCGAAGCGCAAGGCCTGGGTCCAGGTCGTTCGCGGCAAGGTCGCCGTCAATGGCCAGCGCCTGGGCACGGGAGATGCCGTTGGCATCGAGAACGAGTCCACCTTGAAGATCAACGACGGCGAAGAAGCCGAGGTCCTGGTGTTCGACCTGGCCTGACTGTTCCATCCGACCATTCACAACTCTGGGAAAGATCATGGGAACCAGTTTTCAGAACCAGACGGCCCTCGTCGGCCGCATCCTTCTCGGCCTGTTCTTCGTCATGTCGGGCTTCGAGAAGGTCACGGGCTTTCAGGGCACGGTCGGCTACATCCAGTCGGCCGGTCTGCCCTTGCCGCAAGTGGGCGCGATTGTCGCGATCCTGGTCGAGCTCGGCGGCGGCCTGATGCTGGTGTTCGGCTTGTACACGCGCTGGGCCGCCTATGCGCTGGCCGCCTTCTCGCTGGTTGCCGGCTTCCTGTTCCACGGCTTCTGGGCCGCGCCGGAAGCGCAGAAGATGGGCGAGTTCATCAACTTCTGGAAGAACGTGACCATCGCCGGCGGAATGCTCGTGCTCGCCGCCTTCGGCCCCGGCTCGATCAGCCTGGACGCCAAGCGCAGGGGCTGATCCGCGGGCCGCGCGCGCAGCGCCCGCCGCGAGGTGGGCGCTTGCGCGGCCCCTCCTGCCGCGAGACGAGCGCTTGTGCGGCTCCTGCCGCCAGACGGGCGCTTGCTACAGTCCGCCAATGGATCTGGCGACGCGCGCGATGGCGGTCCTGCCGTGGCTGGACTGGGTCGCGCTCGCGTTGTTCTTTCCCGCCTGGGCCGGCTACGCGATCTTCGCCCGGCGCCGGGTCGGCAAGCAGCCTTCGCTGCTGGCGACCACCAACCTGGTTCGCCGCGCCTGGATGCTGCAGGCGACCTACCGCGAGGTGCGGGTGATCGATGGCGTCGTCATCCAGAACCTGTCGACCAGCCCGTCGTTCTTCGCTTCGACGACGATCCTCATCATCGGCGGCCTGCTCGCCGTGCTCGGCACGGCCGACAAGGCCAGCGAGCTGGTGCGCGATCTGCCGTTCGCGGCTCGGACTTCGGCGCTGGTGTTCGATCTGAAGCTGCTGCTCCTGCTCGCGATCTTCGTCTACGCGTTCTTCCGCTTCACCTGGTCGATGCGCCAGTACACCTTCGGCGCCTTGCTGGTCGCGGCGGCGCCCGAAGCGAAGGTGTTCAGCGAGCAGAACCTGTCGCGCGAAGCCTTCGCCGACAAGGCCGGGCGGATTGTCGGCATGGCGGCCGAGACCTTCAACGACGGACTGCGCGGCTACTACTTCGCCTTTGCGGCGATCGGCTGGTTCTTTTCGCCGCTGGCCTTCATGGCGGCGACCATCGGCGTCGTCTACATCCTCTACCAGCGCGAGTTCGGCTCCGAGGTGCTCGGCATCCTGACCGGGCCCTGACGCACCGGCCGGGTGCCGGCCGCCTCCGGCCGGCCACGCCGCCGCGGGGGCCGCGAACGCGGTGAGGCGCTCCTGGCTTCAGGCGTCGCGCGCCAGGCGCACGCCGCTGAACTGCCACTGCGCGTCGGGCGGGAAGAAATTGCGGTAGCTGGCCCGCACATGGCCGGCAGGCGTGGCGCACGAGCCGCCGCGCAGCACGAACTGGTTGCACATGAACTTGCCGTTGTATTCGCCGACCGTGCCTTCGAGCGGCCGGTAGCGCGGATACGGCAGGTAGGCGGAGCCTGTCCACTCCCAGACGTCGCCGAACATCTGAACCGGCTCGTCGCCGAGCGGCGCCGTCTGCGGCAGCGGATGGAAGGCGCCGCGGTCGGCGAAGTTGCCCACCGAAGGCGCACGCAGCGAGCGCGCTGCGTGCTCCCATTCGAGCTCGCTCGGCAGGCGTGCGCCCGACCAGCGGGCGAACGCGTCGGCCTCGAAATAGCTGAGGTGGCAGACCGGCGTGTTGGGATCGATCTCGACCGTGCCCTGCAGCGTGTGGCTGAGCCAGCGCCGGCCGTTGCGCAGCCAGTAGAGCGGCGCCTCGCGCCGGCCGGCCCGGACCCAGTCCCACCCCATCGACAGCCAGAGCTCGGGCCGGGTGTAGCCGTCGTCGTCGATGAAGGCGAGGAAGTCGCCGTAGGTGGCGGGCCGCGACGCGATCTCGAACGGCTCGGCGAACGCGCGATGGCGCGGCGTCTCGTTGTCGAAGCAGAACGCACCGTCGCGGGCCGGGTCGTGGCCGAGCTCGACGAGGCCGCCGTCATGGCCGAACCAGCGCACCGCCTGCGGCTGCACCTGTGCCATCGGCCACCGTTTCGCATAGGCGGCCGAGGCCGGGTTGGCGGCCAGCGCATGCTTGATGTCGGTGAGGATCAGCTCCTGGTGCTGCTGCTCGTGCTGCAGGCCGAGCGCGACCAGGGCCTGGGTTGCGGCGTCGCCCGGGTTCGCCTCGAGCAGGGTGAGCATGCGCTCGTCGACCTGGGCGCGAAAGCGCCTGACCTCGGCGAGCGTCGGCCGCGTGACAAGGCCGCGCCGGGCGCGCGGAAACTGCTCGCCGACGCCCTGGTAGTAGCTGTTGAAAAGGACGCGGAACGTCGGATCGAAAGGCCGGAAGTCCGGCTCGAAGCGCTCGAGCAGAAAGGTCTCGAAGAACCAGGTGATGTGCGCGAGGTGCCACTTGGTCGGACTGGCGTCGGCCATCGACTGGACCTGGCAGTCCTCGGGCGACAGCGGCGCGGCGAGGTCGAGGCTGGCCTGGCGAACGCTGAGATAGCGGGCAGCCAGCGGACTGGAGCGACCGTCCGGGCTCGCCATCGGAGTTGCGTTGCTCATCGATTGTTCCTCCGGGCCGCAAAGCCTAACGGAAGTCGCATCCCGGCGTGCGGAGCGGGATTGCGGCCTCTCTAGAATGCCCGACATGCCGTTCGTACACCTGCGCGTCCACACCGAATATTCGGTCTCCGACGGCACCCTGCGCATCGACGACGCGGTGGCCGCCGCGGTCGGCGATCATCAGGGCGCGCTGGCGATCACCGACCTCAGCAACCTGTTCGGCGCGGTCAAGTTCTACTCTGCCGCACGGGCGGCCGGGGTCAAGCCGATCCTCGGCGCGGAACTGTGCCTCGAGCCCGAAGGCAGCGAGCGGCAGGCGAGCCGCCTGATCGTGCTCGTGCAGAACCGCGAGGGCTACCTCAACCTGTGCGAGCTGCTCTCGCGCGGCTGGCTGAGCAATGCCGAGCGCGGCCATGCGCTCGTCAAGTGGGCCTGGCTGGTCGAGCGCTCGGCCGGCCTGATCGTCCTCTCGGGCGCGGAGAGCGGCGCGATCGGCCAGGCGCTCGCCGCCGGCGACGCGGCCCGCGCGCGCGCCCTGGCCGAGCGGGCGCAGGGCGCGTTCGGCAACCGCTTCTACATCGAAGTGCAGCGCAACGCCATGCCGGGCAGCGAGGCGCACCTGCGCGCCGCCGTCGAGCTGGCTGCGGGGCTGCGCCTGCCGGTGGTCGCAACCCACGGCGTGCAGTTCCTCGGCCCCGACGATCACGAGGCGCACGACGCACGGGTCTGCGTCGCCGAGGGCGAGATGCTGGCCAACCCCAAGCGCATCAGGCGCTTCAGCCGGGAACAGTATTTCAAGTCGCAGGCGCAGATGCAGGCCCTGTTCGCCGACCTGCCGAGCGCGCTCGCCAACACGGTCGAGATCGCCAAGCGCTGCAACCTCGGCCTGGTGCTCGGCAAGCCGCAGCTGCCCGACTTCGCGACGCCGCGCGTGGGCGACACGCCGGTGCCGATGGCGGAGTACTTCCGGCTCGCTTCGCACCAGGGACTGGAGACCCGCCTGGGCCAGCTCTACCCGGAGCCGGCCACGCGCGAGCGCGAGCGGTCGCGTTACGCCGCCCGGCTCGACTTCGAGATCGAGACGATCCTGAAGATGGGCTTTCCCGGCTACTTCCTGATCGTCGCCGACTTCATCAACTGGGCGCGCCAGAACGGCTGCCCGGTCGGCCCGGGACGCGGCTCGGGCGCGGGATCGCTGGTCGCCTACGCGCTCAACATCACCGGCCTCGACCCGCTGCGCTACGGCCTGCTGTTCGAGCGCTTCCTGAACCCCGAGCGGGTGTCGATGCCCGACTTCGACATCGACTTCTGCCAGGCCAACCGCGACCGGGTGATCGACTACGTCAAGCAGAAGTACGGGCGCGATGCGGTCAGCCAGATCGCCACCTTCGGCACGATGGCCGCGAAAGCGGCGCTGCGCGACATCGGCCGGGTGCTGGGAATGAGCTATGGCCACGTCGACTCGGTGGCAAAGCTCGTGCCCGCGCCGCCCGGCAAGACGGTGACCTTGCGCCGGCCGCCCCTGCGCTCCGAAGACGGCAGCGAGAAGACCGACGAAGGGGTCATCTACGCGCGCCGGGAGGCGCCTGAGATCGAGCAGCGCGAGAAGAACGAGGTCGAGGTCGCCGAGCTGCTGGCGCTGGCCGAGCGGGTCGAGGGGATCGTCCGCAACGTCGGCATGCACGCCGGCGGGGTGCTGATCGCGCCGGGTCGGATCACCGACTTCTGCCCGCTCTACATGCAGCCCGGCAGCGAGAGCGCGGTCAGCCAGTTCGACAAGGACGACGTCGAGGCGATCGGCCTGGTCAAGTTCGACTTCCTCGGTCTGGCCACGCTGACCATCCTCGAGCTCGCCAAGGACTTCATCGTCGCCCGCCATCCCGAGCGGGCCGGATTCGACTACGACGCATTGCCGCTCGACGATGCCAGGGTCTACGCGATCTTCTCCGAAGGCCGGACCGAGTCGGTGTTCCAGTTCGAAAGCGGCGGCATGCAGCGCATGCTGCGCGAGGCCAGGCCGACCCGGCTGGAGGACCTGATCGCGCTGAACGCGATGTTCCGGCCGGGGCCGATGGAGAACATCCCGAGCTTTTGCCTGCGCAAGAACGGCAAGGAGGCGGTGACCTACCCGCATCCCCTGCTCGAACGCGTGCTCGGCGAGACCTACGGGATCATGGTCTACCAGGAACAGGTGATGGAGGCCGCCCAGGTGATGGGCGGCTACTCGCTCGGCGGCGCCGACTTGCTGCGCCGGGCGATGGGCAAGAAGAAGCTCGACGAGATGGCCAAGCACCGAGCCATCTTCCGCGAGGGCGCGGCGAAGAAGGAGATCCCGGCGGCGGTCGCCGACGAAGTGTTCTCGCTGATGCTCAAGTTCGCCGGCTACGGCTTCAACAAGTCGCATGCCGCTGCGTACTCGCTGCTCGCGTACCACACGGCCTGGATCAAGGTCCATTTCCCGGCCGAGTTCTTCGCCGCGAACATGACGGTGGAGCTCGACAACAGCGACAAGCTGAAGGCGCTGCTGGTCGATGCGCGAACCTTCGGCGTGACGATCGCCACGCCCGACATCAACAGCGGCACCTATCGCTTCGAGCCGGTCTCGCCGAAGGTGGTGCGCTATGGCCTGGGCGCGGTCAAGGGCACCGGGCAGGGCGCGATCGAAGCGATCGTCGCGGCACGCGACGGCACCGGAATCGGTGCCTCCGGCACCTCGGGCGGCGCGTTCACGAGCCTGTTCGACTTCTGTGCCCGGGTCGACCGCGGCCGGATCAACCGTCGCGTCGTCGAGGCCCTGATCAAGTCGGGCGCGTTCGACGGGTTCGGCGCCGAGCGCTCGAGCCTGCTCGCCAGCGTCGGCCTCGCCCTCGACTGGGCCGACACCCAGGCAGCGCATGCCGACCAGGGCGGCCTGTTCGACTTCGCCGCCGAATCGGGCGACACCCACGGCGCGAGCACCCACGAACCGGCCCTGGTGGCGGCGACGCCCTGGGGCGTCCGGGAGCGGCTCATCCTCGAAAAGGCGGCACTCGGCTTCTATCTCTCGGGCCACCTGTTCGACCAGAGCGGCGCCGAGGTGCGGCGCTTCGTCAAGCTCAGGCTCGCCGACGTGATCGACAAGCGCGAGCCGATGCTGCTCGCCGGCATCGTCGGCGACCTGCGCGTCGTCAACGGGCAGCGCGGCCGGGTGGCGGTCTTCAAGCTCGACGACGGCAGCGATTCGATGGAGGCGGTCGCCAACGAAGACCTGCTCAATGCCAACCGCGAGCTGCTCAAGGACGACGAGCTGGTGATCGTCCAGGGCAAGGTCCAGCCCGACCGGTTCTCGGGTGGCGTGCGGCTGAACGTGCAGAGCGTCTGGGACCTCGCGGCGGCGCGCTGCCGCTTCGGCAAATACCTGCGCGTCGAGGTCAACGGCAGCGTGCCGCCGGTAGCCGAGGTGCTGCGCGAGTTTCCGTCGCGCCGCCTCGTCACCGAGCACGGCGAGCTGCCGCAGGGCCTGGCGGTCCGGCTCGCCTTGCTGCGCGAGCACGCCAGCGGCGAGATCGACCTGGGCGAATCGGCCCGCTTCTATCCGTCCGAAGCGGCGCTCGCGCGCTGGAACGCGGCGGCCGCGCACGGCCGCGCGATCGTCGTGTACGACTGAGGCCGGAGCAGCCCCCGCCGATGTCCGAGAACGTGCCGCTCACCGGCCTCGTGCTCACCGGAGGCGGCGCCCGGGCGGCCTACCAGGTCGGCGTGCTGAAGGCGATCGCCCAGGTGCGCCGCGACGCGGGGGAGATCGGCGGCGCCAATCCGTTTCCGGTGATTGCCGGCACCTCGGCGGGGGCGATCAACGCCGCCGCGCTGGCCTGCCAGGCCGGCGACTTCGACGCCGCGGTGGCCGGGATCTGCGAGGTCTGGGAGAACTTTCACGCCGAGCAGGTCTACCGCGCCGATTCGATCGGCGTGATCCGCACCGGCGCGCGCTGGCTCACCATGATGTCGATCGGCTGGGTGATCGCCCGCTGGCGGCGCGCCCGGCCCCGCTCGCTGCTCGACAACAAGCCGCTCGAGGGGCTGCTCGCGAAGCTGGTCAGCACCGAGCGGCTGCACCAGGTGATGCAGCAGGGGCACCTGCATGCGCTCGCGGTTACCGCGTCGAGCTACGGCTCGGGCCTGCACGTCACGTTCTACGACGCGCTGGTCGACATCGTGCCGTGGACCCGCTCGCAGCGGCTCGCGGTGCGGGCGGCGATCACCGTTCCGCATCTGCTGGCGTCGTCGGCGATTCCGTTCGTCTTTCCGGCGGTCGCGCTCGACATCGACGGCAGCCGCGAATACTGCGGCGACGGCTCGATGCGCCAGGCGGCGCCGATCTCGCCGGCCGTGCACCTTGGCGCCGAGCGCATCCTGGTGGTCGGCGCGGGCCGCATGCACGAGCCACCCGGGCAGCGCGCCGCGAGCAGCGAGTACCCGAACCTGGCGCAGATCGCCGGCCACGCCCTGTCCAACATCTTTCTCGACGCACTCGCCGTCGACGTCGAGCGCCTGAAGCGGATCAATGCCACGCTCGCCCTGCTGCCGCCGCGCTCGCGCGCCGAGACCAGCCTGAAGCCGATCGAAGTGCTGGTGATCGCGCCGAGCGAGCGGCTCGACGACATCGCCGCAAAGCACCTGTCGAGCCTGCCGCTGCCGATCCGCGCGATGCTGCGCGGCCTGGGTGTCTCGGGCCGCGGCGACGACGCGCGCGGCGCGGCGCTGGCGAGCTACCTGCTGTTCGAGGCGC
>JBDTUG010000014.1:0-28467 GCA_040007855.1 Caldimonas sp. | reverse complement strand
GCGAGGAGAACAAGGGCTGGACCTACGCCAAGCACCTGCTCGCGCACGAGCGCACGAACATCGCCGACGTCAACCGCGCCAAGCGCGAGCTCGAGCGTGTCAAGCGCGTCGCCAAGGCCGAAGGGGTGTACGACGACCTGCGCTTTCGCGACCAGATCGCGCTGCTCGAGGTCGACGTGGTCGCGCTCGAGATGATGGTGCTGCGCGTGCTGTCCGCGGAAAAGAGCGGCAAGCAGAGTCTCGACGTCGCCGGCCTGCTGAAGATCCGCGGCAGCGAGATCCAGCAGCGCTACACCGAGCTGATGATGCTGGCCGCCGGACCGGCCGCCGTGCCGCTGATCAAGGAGGCGATGGAGGCCGGCTGGCAAGCCGAGCACGCCATCGGTGCCACCTTCGTCGCGCCGCTGGCGGGAACCTACTTCAACATGCGCAAGACGACGATCTACGGCGGATCCAACGAGGTCCAACGAAACATCGTTGCGCAAACCGTGCTCGGCTGACGCCTCGCCCGGTCTTCGACCGACAGGATTGCTCCCTTCCCCTGCCCCTTCCGTCCGGGAGGGAAGGGATTCCAGCTAGAAGGACAAAGTTATGGACTTCGATTTCAGCGACGACCAGGAAATGCTGCGCGACACGGTGCGCAAGTGGGTCGAGAAGGACTACGACTTCGAGCGCCGGCGCGCCATCGTCAAGGCCGGCGGCTTCTCGCGCGAGGCCTGGCAGGGACTGGCCGGGCTCGGACTGACCAGCCTGGCGGTGCCGGAAGCCCAGGGCGGCATGGGCTTCGGAGCAGTCGATGCGATGGTGGTGATGGAAGAGCTGGGCCGCGGCCTCGTGCTCGAGCCGTTCGCCGCCGTGTCGCTGGTGGCGACCGGCCTGCTCGGCGCCGGCCAGGTGCCGTCGACGTCGCTCTGGCTCGAAGGCATCGCCCAGGGCAGGGAGCTGGTCGTGCTGGCCCACGAGGAGCGACGCTCGCGCTACCGCCTCGACCGGGCCGAAACCCGCGCCGAGCACACCAGCGGCAGCTGGCGCCTGACCGGAACCAAGACGGTGGTGCCAGCCGGCGGCCATGCCGGCGCCTTCATCGTTTCGGCGCGCACCCCACCGGGCGGCGGCAGCCCGGGCGGAATCGCCCTGTTCCTCGTCTCACGCGGCGAAAGCGGTCTCGCGGTGAAGCCCTACCCGACCCAGGACGGGTCGGCAGCCGCCGATCTGATCCTCGACGGCGCCACCGGCATCGAGCTGCTGCCGGCCGGCGAGGCGCTGCCGGCGCTCGAGCACGCGGTCGATGTCGGCATTGCCGCGGCCTGCGCCGAGGCAGTCGGCGCGATGGACCGGCTGGTCGCCCTGACGGTCGAGTACATGAACACGCGCAAGCAGTTCGGCGTGGCGATCGCCAGCTTCCAGGCGCTGCGCCACCGCATCGCCGACGTCAAGATGCAGCTCGAGCTGGCCCGCTCGATGAGCTACTTCGCGACCCTCAAGCTCGGCGAAGCGGCGCCGGCGCGGCGGCGCGCCCTCTCGCAGGCCAAGGTGCAGCTCGGGCAATCGATGCGCTTCGTCGGCCAGCAGTGCATCCAGCTGCACGGCGGCATCGGCGTCACCGACGAATACGCCGCGAGCCACTACTTCAAGCGCCTGACCGTGCTCGAGCTGAGCTTCGGCGACACGATGTTCCATCTCGGCGAAGTCTCGGCGCGCATGCAGGACACCGCCGGCGTGTTCGCCTGATCGCGATGACGCCGCCGCGTCGGTTGCCAGGCCGCGCGGTCGCAGCGCCGCGGCGGCCGGGCGGGTGGCCGGCGGGTCTCGGGCGACCATGACCTTCGGCCTGACCGCCGTCGCCGGCCTCTCGGTCGGCCACTTCACCGACCCGCGCCGGCCGACCGGCTGCACCGTCGTGATCGCCGATGGCGGCGCGGTCTGCGGCGTCGACGTGCGGGGCGCGGCGCCGGGCACGCGCGAGACCGAGCTCCTGGCGCCGGTCAACGCGATCGAGAGAGTGCACGCGGTCCTGCTCGCCGGCGGCAGCGCGTTCGGCCTCGACGCCGCCGGCGGCGTGATGCGCTGGCTCGACGAGCGCGGC
This sequence comes from Caldimonas sp., assembly GCA_040007855.1. Lineage (GTDB taxonomy): Bacteria > Pseudomonadota > Gammaproteobacteria > Burkholderiales > Burkholderiaceae_C > Schlegelella_A. The sequence continues at coordinate 26,381 of JBDTUG010000014.1, read as the reverse complement.
ATCGGCGTCGCGGTCGGTCCGCGGCGCGCCGACGGCCATCCGGTCAGGGTGCCGATCGTGCCCGCTGCCATCCTGTTCGATCTCTGGCTCGGCGACCCGCGCATCCGCCCCGACGCCGAGGCCGGCCATGCCGCCTGCGACGCCGCCTCGCGCGCTACGCCCGCCGAAGGCAACGTCGGCGCCGGCGCGGGCGCGACGATCGGCAAGCTGTTCGGCATCGAGCGGGCGATGCGCGGCGGCCTGGGCACGGCTTCGATCCGGGTCGGCGAGCTCACCGTCGCGGCCCTGGTCGCCGTCAACGCCATGGGCGACGTGGTCGACCCGGACAGCGGCGACCTGGTCGCCGGCGCGCGCACCGCCGACGGCAAGCACCTGCTCGACACCGTCGCCGCCTTCCGGCGTGGCGAATGGCCGGCCGGGCCGGCAGCGGCGAGCCCGGCCGGCGCGGCGACCACGCTCGCCGTCGTGGCGACCGACGCGGTCCTCACCAAGGCGCAGGCGACCAAGGTCGCGCAGATGGCGCACGACGGGCTGGCGCGGACGATCCGGCCGATCCACACGATGAGCGACGGCGACGTGGTGTTCGCCCTTGCCACCGGCGCCAGCGGCGTCGCCGCGAACCCGACTCTGGTCGGCACGCTGGCTGCCGACGTGCTGGCCGACGCGGTGCTGCGCGCCGTCCGCGCGGCCACCTCGCTGGCCGGCCCGGGGCTGCCTGAGATTCCTGCGGCACCGGACTTCGCCGGCGCCATCGACAACGACAAGAATCGAGACTCGCCATGACCCCCTTCCCGCCCCTCTTCCTCCGCCGCCGCCTGGTCATCGCCGCCGCAGCCGCGAGCGCGGCCCTGCTCGTCGCTTGCGCGACCAAGCCGGCCGATCCCGACGCCGGGGTCGACGTCAACGCTCGGCCGCCGATCGTCTTCGTCCACGGCAACGGCGACAGCGCCTCGATCTGGATGACGACGATATGGCGCTTCGAGTCGAACGGCTGGCCGCGCGACCGGCTGCACACCATCAACATGCCGTATCCGAACGCGCGCGCCGACGACACCAGGGAGCAGCCCGGGAGCAGCTCGACCGCCGAGCACACCGCCCACCTCGCCGCCGAGGTGAAGAAGGTGCTCGCCGCCACCGGCGCGAGCAAGGTGGTGCTGATCGGCAACTCGCGCGGCGGCTATGCGATCCGCAACTTCGTCGCCACCGGCGGCGCCGCCGAGGTGTCGCAGGTCGTCCTCGGCGGCACGCCGAACCACGGCGTCTGGGCGCACGAGGGCTTCCTGCCGGGCAGCGAGTTCAACGGCATCGGGCCGTTCCTGAAGCGGCTCAACACGCCGCAGGGCCCGAACGGCAACGAGGTGCCGGCCGGCATCCGCTGGTTGACGATCCGCTCCGACGGCTACGACAAGTTCGCCCAGCCCGACGGCGTCTGGATCGGCCAGCGCGGCACGCCCACCAAGGTGAGCGTCGAGAGCCCGGCGTTGAAGGGCGCCGACAACCGCGTCATCGCCGGCATCGATCACCGCGAAACCTCGTTCAGCGCTCAGGCGTTCGCCGAGACCTGGCGCTTCATCACCGGCCGGCTGCCGTCGCGGCTGACGGTGGCGCCCGAGCTGAACGTCGTGCTCGACGGCACGGTGAGCGGCCTCGGCCTGGACAACCGCGAAGGCAGCTACCCGACCAACCTGCCACTGGTCGGCGCGACGGTCGAGGTCTACCCGACCAGCGCCGCCACCGGCGAGCGGCTCGGCCAGGCCAGGCATCGCAAGACCATAGGCGCTGACGGCCGCTGGGGCCCGTTCTCGGCCGACGGCCCGCAGACCTACGAGTTCGTGGTCGCCGCCGCCGGTTATGCGACGACCCACATCTACCGGTCGCCGTTCCCGCGCTCGTCGGCGGTCGTCAGCCTCCGGGCCGAGCGCCTCGCGCCCGCCGATCGCGAGGCCCGGTCGCTGATCGTCATGTCCCGACCGCGCGGCTATCTCGGCGTGCCACGCGACCGGATCATGCTCGACGGCGTCAGCCCGCCCGCCGGCATTCCGCCCGGCGTCGCCGGGGTGTCGGAAGCCCGCCTGAGGTCGACCGGCGCCGCCGGCCGCCCGATCGCCGCCGAGTTCAACGGCGAGCATCTGGTAGGGCGGGCATGGCCGGCCGCAGACAACCACCTTGTCATCCTCGAGCTCACCAACTGACCGGCCGATGAAGCTGGCCCAGTTGCTGTTCAGCCAGGGCTTCGGCACGCGACGCGAATGCGCGGGGCTGATCTTCTCGGAGCTGGTCGCGATCGACGGCGTGGTCTGCGCCGAGCCCGATCGCGAAGTCGCGCCCGAGGGAATCTCGTTCGCGGTGCGTGGCGAGGCCTGGAGCTATCACGAGCACGCGCTGGTCGTCATGAACAAGCCCGCCGGCTACGAGTGCTCGCAAAAGCCCAAGCACCATCCGAGCGTGATGAGCCTCCTGCCGGCGCCGCTGCGCACGCGCGGCGTGCAGCCGGTCGGCCGGCTCGACGCCGACACCACCGGCCTGCTGCTGTTCACCGACGACGGCGCCCTGATCCACCGGCTCAGCTCGCCGAAGAAGCACGTGCCGAAGGTCTACGAGATCGAGACGGTCGATCCGGTCGCCGACCGGCAGATCGACGACCTGACGCGCGGCGTCGTGCTCGACGACAGCCCGGAGCCGGTCCGCGCCGCCGCCTGCGAGAAGACCGGCGAGCGGGCGCTGCGGATGACACTGCGCGAAGGCAAGTACCACCAGGTCAAGCGGATGGTGGCGGCCGCCGGCAACACGGTGCAGCGCCTGCACCGCAGCCGCTACGGCGCGCTCGCGCTGCCCGCCGACCTCGCGCCGGGGGCGTGGCGCTGGCTGCCGGGGCCCGAGGCGGTGCTGGCCGCAGGCTGAGGCCCGTCCGCGCCCGGCCCGCCTGCCTCGACCGCAGCGCCCCATGGTCACCCGCGCGCCGGCTGCGTCCACGAGCTTGCCGATGCGCGCGGGCTGCGCGCTCTGCAGCACCCTCGCGTGCGTCGCCGTGCCCGCCCAGACGAACGACGAGGGCAGCGCGCGCCAGTTGCCGCCGGTCGTCGTCACTGTCACCCGCACCGAGGTCGCGGCGTTCGACGTGCCGGCATCGATCGACCGGATCGGCGGCGAAGGGATCCGCGACGCGCGCCTGCAGGTCAACCTGTCCGAAAGCCTCGGCGGCGTGCCGGGCCTGCTCGCGCGCGACCGGCAGAACTACGCCCAGGACGTGCAGATCTCGGTGCGCGGCCTCGGCGCGCGCGCGAGCTTCGGCATCCGCGGCGTGCGCCTCTATGTCGACGGCATCCCGGCGACGCTGCCCGATGGTCAGGGCCAGATCTCCCACGTCGAGCTCGGCTCGGCCGAACGCATCGAGGTGCTGCGCGGGCCTTTCTCGGCGCTCTACGGCAACTCGTCGGGCGGCGTGATCCAGGTCTTCAGCGAAGAAGGCCGGGGCGCGCCGACATTCGGAGTCGGCCTGACCGGCGGCAGCGACGGCGTGGTGCGCTTCGGCGTCAAGGCGAGCGGCGCGAGCGGTTCGCTCGGCTGGCTCGTCGGCGCCAGCCAGTTCTCCACCGATGGCTACCGCGGGCACAGCGCGGCCGAGCGCCGCCTGCTCAACGCCAAGCTGACCTGGACGCCCGACGCTGCGAGCAAGCTGACGCTGGTCGCCAACAGCCTGGCGCTGCCAAAGGCGCAGGATCCGCTCGGCCTGACGCGCGCCCGGTTCGAGGCCGATCCGCGCGGCGTCGATCCGTCGGCGATCGCCTTCGACACCCGCAAGACGGTCGGCCAGACGCAGCTCGGCGTCGTCTTCGAACGGCGCCTCGATGCCATCAGCTCGCTGCGCGCGCTGGTCTACGCCGGCCACCGCAACACCCAGCAGTTCCAGGCGATCGCGCCCGGCCCGCAGGCGAGCCCGACCCACCCGGGCGGTGTGATCTCGCTCGGACGCGACTACCGCGGAGTCGACCTGCGCTGGACCGTGAAGACCCGCCTGAACGACCGGCCCTTGAGCATCGTCGGCGGGATCGCCTACGACGCCCTGGCGGAGCACCGGCTGGGCTACCAGAACTTCATCGGCACGCTCACCGGCGCGCAGGGCGCGTTGCGGCGCGACGAGGACAACGACGTCGCGAACTTCGACCAGTACCTGCAGGCCTCATGGCAGCTCGCCGAGCGCTGGACGCTGAACGCGGGGGTGCGCCACAGCAGCGTCCGCTTCTCGTCCACCGATCGCTACGTCGCCGGCAACAACCCCGACGACAGCGGCAGCGTCCGCTACGCCGCGACGCTGCCGGTGCTCGGCCTGCTGTTCGCGGCGAGCCGCGGCATGCACCTCTATGCCACGGCCGGGCGCGGCTTCGAGACGCCGACCCTGAACGAGCTGGCCTACCGTCCGAACAGCGCGACCGGGCTCAACCTCGCCCTGCAGGCGGCGCGCAGCGACAGCGTCGAGGCAGGCGTCAAGGCCCGCGATGCGCGCTGGGGCGAACTCGACGTCGCGCTGTTCGAGACGCGCAGCCGCGACGAGATCGTGACCCAGACCAACCTGGGCGGTCGCTCGACCTTCCAGAACGCCGGCACGACGCGACGCCGCGGCCTGGAGGCGGCCTGGTCGCGCGGGCTGCTCGAAAGCTGGCACTCCCGGCTCGCCTACACCTGGCTCGACGCGCGCTACCTCGATGCCTCCCTGACCTGCGCCGCGACGCCGTGCCTTGCCGCCAACACGACCATCCCGGCCGGCAACCGGATCCCGGGCGTGGCCCGCTCCGCCCTCTACGGCATGCTCGCCTGGGCGCCGCCGCAGGGCTGGCGCGGCGCGGTCGAAGCACGGGCCCTGAGCCGGGTCCTGGTCAACGACACGAACTCCGACGCCGCCTCCGGCTTCGCGATCGCCGGCGCCAGCCTCGGCTACGTCGCCCGGCTCGGCGGCTGGGACCTGAGCGGCTTCGCCCGGATCGACAACCTGTTCGACCGCAAGGTCGCGGGCTCGGTGATCGTCAACGAGGGCAACTCGCGCTTCTTCGAACCGGCGCCTGCCCGGACCTGGGCGGGCGGCATTTCGGCCACTGTCCGTTTCTAGTGGTCTGCGGAGCACCGGCGATCAACCCCTCCTGCTCGGCCGACGCCGCGCTCGGGGCCGCCGATAATCGTCGCAATGCGGGTCTTTCTCGGTCTTCGTCATCCTGATCTCGCGCCTGCCTGCGCCCTGACGATCGGCAACTTCGACGGCGTGCATCGCGGCCACCAGGCGATGCTGGCGCTGCTGGTCTCGGAGGCCGCGCATCGCGGCCTGCCGCCCTCGGTGCTGAGCTTCGAGCCGAACCCGCGCGACTACTTCGCGCAACTGAGAAGCCAGCCCGAGGCGGCGCCGGCGCGGATCGCGACCCTGCGCGACAAGGTCGGCGAGCTGGCCCGCTGCGGCATCGAGCAGCTGATCGTGCTGCGCTTCGACGCCGCCTTCGCCGCGCAGTCGCCCGAGACCTTCATCCGCGACGTGCTGGTCGCCGGGCTCGGCGTTCGCTACGTGCTGGTCGGCGACGACTTCCGCTTCGGCGCGCGGCGCGCCGGCGACTACGCGATGCTCGACGCGGCCGGCGCCACGCACGGCTTCGACGTCGCCCGCATGATGAGCTACGAGGTGCACGGCCAGCGCGTCTCGAGCTCGGCGGTGCGCGCGGCGCTCGCCGCCGGCGAGATGAAGGAGTCGGAGGCACTGCTGGGTCGGCCCTACAGCGTCAGCGGCCGGGTGATCCACGGCGCCAAGCTGGGCCGCGCGCTCGGCGAAAGCGGTCCCGGCAGGGGCGACGGCTTTCGCACCCTCAACCTGCGCTTTGCGCATCCGCGGCCCGCCGCGCTGGGCATCTTCGCCGCCCGCGTGCACGGCCTGGCCGGCGCGCCGCTGGACGGCGTGGCCAGCCTGGGCCGCCGCCCGAGCGTCGACGACAGCGGCCGCGTCCTGCTCGAAGTCCACGTCTTCGATTGGCCGCAAGGCCTCGGCGCGGAGGGGGGCTACGGTAAACTCGTCCGCGTGGAACTGCTTGCCAAACTGCGCGACGAAGCGCGCTACGACACGCTCGAAGCGCTCGCCGAAGCGATCCGCCGCGACGGCGACGATGCCCGCGCCTGGCTCGCCACGCAGGCCCGTGCCCACGCCGCCACCGGCCGTCAGACGACCCGCGACCGAATTTGACGCGCCCCGCCGCCGCCTTCGCACCGCCGGGTGCCGGGCCCTCGCCGCGATCGCCTCGCCCCCGCCGATCGCCCGCATTCCTGCTGTGACCCGAAGACGCGTCTTGCGCCTTCGACCCCCGAAAGATCCTTCGCCATGGCCGACGCGCCCGCCACCTCCGCCGCCAGCGCTCCTGCTGCGACCGACTATCGCAAGACGCTGAACCTGCCCGACACGCCGTTCCCGATGCGCGGCGACCTGCCCAGGCGCGAGCCGGGCTGGGTCAAGGCGTGGAGCGACGAGGGCGTCTACCAGCGCCTGCGCGAGGCGCGCCACGGCCGGCCGCGCTTCGTCCTGCATGACGGACCGCCCTATGCCAATGGCCAGCTGCACGTCGGCCACGCCGCCAACAAGATCCTGAAGGACATGATCGTCAAGGCGCGCCAGCTCGCCGGCTTCGACGCGCGCTACACGCCGGGCTGGGACTGCCACGGCCTGCCGATCGAGAACGCGATCGAGAAGACCTTCGGCCGCGGCCTCGACCGCGCCGAGGTTCAGGCGAAGAGCCGCGCCTACGCCAACGAGCAGATCGCCCAGCAGATGGCCGACTTCAGAAGAGTCGGCGTGCTCGGCGACTGGGAGCATCCGTACCGGACCATGGACTTCGGCAACGAGGCCGGGGAGATCCGCGCCCTCAAGCGGATCGTCGAGCGCGGCTTCGTCTACCGCGGCCTGAAGCCGGTCCACTGGTGCTTCGACTGCGGCTCCTCGCTGGCCGAGTTCGAGATCGAGTACGAGGATCGCAAGTCGACCGCGGTCGACGTCGGCTTCCTCGCCGCCGATCCCGCCGCGCTCGCCGCCGCGTTCGGCGTCGCGTCCTTGGCAAAGGACGCGTTCGCCGTCATCTGGACGACGACGCCCTGGACGCTGCCCGCCAACCAGGCGCTCAACCTCAACCCCGGGCTCGACTACGCGCTCGTCGATACCGAGCGCGGCCTGCTGGTGCTGGCGAGCGCGCTGGTGGACAAGTGCCTGGCCCGGTTCGGGCTCGCCGGGACGGTGCTCGCCACGGTGGCCGGCAAGCAACTCGGCGGGCTGGGCTTTCGCCATCCGCTGGCCGCCGTCGATCCCGGCTACGACCGGGTGGCGCCGGTCTACCTGGCCGACTACGCGACCGCCGAAGACGGCACCGGCATCGTCCATTCGGCGCCGGCCTACGGCATCGAGGACTTCAACTCCTGCCGTGCCCACGGCCTCGCGCTCGACGCGATCATCAACCCGGTGCAGGGCAACGGCGTCTACGACACGGCCCTGCCGCTGTTCGGCGGCGAGCACATCTGGAAGGCGACGCCGCGGATCGTCGATGCCCTGCGCGGCGCCGGCCGGATCTTCGACAGCTCGACGCTGCTGCACAGCTACCCGCATTGCTGGCGCCACAAGACGCCGGTGATCTATCGCGCCGCGGCGCAATGGTTCGTCCGCATGGACTTGCCGGAAGCGTCGACGGCCGGGGTGTTCGCCGTCGATCCGGCGCCGCAGAGCCTGCGCGAGATGGCACTGGCGGCGATCGAGGTCACCGGCTTCTATCCCGAGAACGGACGCACCCGGCTGCGCGACATGATCGCGCACCGGCCCGACTGGTGCATCAGCCGGCAACGCAACTGGGGCGTGCCGCTGCCTCTGTTCCTGCACAAGGTCAGCGGCGAGCTGCATCCCGACACGCTGGCGCTGATCGACCGCGCCGCCGGGATCGTCGAGGCTGGCGGCGTCGAGGCGTGGTCGCGCCTGTCGGCCGAGGACCTGCTCGGCGCCGAGGGCGAGCACTCGGCCGCCCACTACGCCAAGAGCAGCGACATCCTCGACGTCTGGTTCGATTCCGGCTCGACCTTCTTCCACGTGCTGCGCGGCAGTCACCCGGAAACGACGGCGCCCGACGACGAGGGCACGCAACCGGAGGCCGACCTCTACCTCGAGGGCCACGACCAGCATCGCGGCTGGTTCCATTCGTCGCTGCTGATCGCCTGCGCGATGGAAGGGCACGCGCCTTACCGCGGCCTGCTCACGCACGGCTTCACGGTCGATGGCTCCGGCCGCAAGATGAGCAAGAGCCTGGGCAACTTCGTCGCCCTGCACGAGGTGACGGCCAAGCTCGGCGCCGAGATCATCCGCCTCTGGTGCGCCTCGACCGACTACTCGGGCGACCTCGCGATCGACGACAAGATCCTGGCGCGCGTCGTCGACGCCTACCGGCGGATCCGCAACACCCTGCGCTTCCTGCTCGCCAACACCAGCGACTTCGACGCCGCGCGGGACGCGGTGCCGCTCGAGAACATGCTCGAGATCGACCGCTGGGCACTGGCCCGCACGGCCGCGCTGCAGACCGAGATCGTCGGCAGCTTCGATGCGGCGCGCGGCGTCTTCGCCGGCGGTCACTACGGCGTCTACGAGTTCCACCCGGTGGTCGCCAAGGTGCAGATCTTCTGCTCCGAAGACCTGGGCGCCTTCTACCTCGACATCCTGAAGGACCGCCTCTACACGACCGCTGCGGGATCGCTGGCGCGCCGCTCGGCGCAGACCGCGCTGGCGCAGATCGCCCACGCCATGCTGCGCTGGATGGCGCCGTTCCTGAGCTTCACGGCGGAAGAGGCCTGGAAAGTGTTCGGGCCGGCCGGATCGGCCTCGATCTTCACCGAGACCTACCTGGACCTTCGCTCCTGCGAAGACCAGGCGCTGCTCGCGAAGTGGCAGCGGATCGCGGAGGTGCGCGCCGAGTCGAACCGGCAGATCGAGCTGCTGCGCAGCGAAGGCCGGATCGGCTCGTCGCTGCAGGCCGAGGTGACGGTCAAGACCGCGCCGAAGCGACTCGCCGAGCTCGCTGCGCTCGGCGACGACCTGCGATTCGTGCTCATCACGTCGCAGGCCCGGCTGGTGACGGCGGGCGACACCGCCGATGGCAACGAGTTCTTCGTCACGGCGACGCCGAGCGCGGCCGCGAAGTGCGAGCGCTGCTGGCACTACCGCGCCGACGTCGGCGTCGACCCGGCCCATCCGACGATCTGCGGCCGCTGCGCCCTCAACCTGTTCGGCGCCGGCGAGAGCCGGAAGGTCGCCTGATGGTGGCCAGGAAGCAGGCATCGATCTGGCCCTGGCTCGGCATCGCGCTGGCCGCCGTCCTCCTCGACCAGCTCACCAAGACGCTGATCAGCGGCAGCTTCGCGTTGCACGACAGCCGCACCGTCACGTCGTTCTTCAACCTCGTGCGCGCCCACAACACCGGCGCGGCGTTTTCCTTCCTGGCCGGCGCGGCCGGCTGGCAGCGCTGGTTCTTCATCGGCCTGGGCGCGGCGGCGACGGTGTTCATCGTCTGGCTGCTCGCCCGCCACGGCCACCAGCGCCTGTTCGGCTGGGCGCTCGCGCTGATCCTCGGCGGCGCGGTCGGCAACGTGATCGACCGCATCCTGCACGGCCACGTCGTCGACTTTCTCCAGTTCCACTGGGCCGGTGCCTACTTCCCGTCGTTCAATGTCGCCGACAGCGCGATCACGGTCGGCGCCGGCCTGCTGATCCTCGACGAGCTGCTGCGGATCCGGCGCGCCCGCTGACGATCCGGCGGGCGCCTCAGCTCTTCGGCCAGTGCCGCGCCCACACCGCGGCGACGCGCGGGTCGGCCTCGATGCGGGCGAGCAGGCGCGAGAACTCCGGCCGCGAGGCAGCGAGCGCCTTGCGCGCGCCGCTCCACATCGACACCGTCGCGGCGAGGATGTCGAGCGCGCCGAGGCGCTCGCCCGAGAGCCACGGGGTCGCCGGGAACTGGTCGGCGAAGATCTCCCAGAGCTCGTGCAGGCGGGCCTGGCCCCGCGTCTGCATTGCCTTCTTCGCCGCGTCGTCGGGGTCGGGATACCAGCGCTCGGGATAGTCGAGGATGCCGATGCCGGCATAGCAGTTGGCAGCGATGTAGACGAGGCCGCGGATCTGCTGCGCGCGCCTGGACGGCTCGGCGGCGATGAGGGCGCTCTGCGGATGGCTCAGGCCGAGGTGCAGGAGGATTGCCGCGACCTCGCTGAGGACGCTGCCGTCCTCGAGCACCAGGGTCGGGATCTGCGCCAGAGGATTGATCAGCTTCAGCTCGTCGAGGCCGGGAGAGGCCTTCCACGAGGCGGCCTCGACCTTGCGGTAGTCGAGAGCGGCGACCTCGAGCGCCGCTTCGGCCGCAGCCGAGCCGGATCCTTTGCTGCCGTACAGGACGAGCATGAGTACTCCTCTCAGGGAACGAGGATGCTGGAGCCGGTGGTCTTGCGCGCCTCGAGGTCGCGGTGCGCCGTCGCCGCGTCGGCCAGGGCGTAGCGCTGGGCGATGTGGATCTTCACCTGAGCGCTTTCGACCACCGCGAACAGGTCGGCGGCCATCGCCTGCAACGCTTCCAGCGTCGACGTATGGGTGAACAGGGTCTGCCGGGTGACGTAGATCGATCCCTTGGCCGCCAGCAGGCCGACCGGGAACGGCGCCGGCGCACCCGAGGCGGCGCCGAACGAGGCCATCAGCCCGAACGGGCGCAGGCAGTCGAGCGACTTCTCCCAGGTGTCCTTGCCGATCGAGTCGTAGACCACCTTCACGCCCTTGCCGCCGGTGATCTCCTTGACCCGCGCCGCGAAGTCCTCGGTCCGGTAGTTGACGGTGAAGGCGGCGCCGTTGTCGCGCGCCAGGGCGCACTTCTCATCGCTCCCCGCGGTGCCGATCAGCTTGTAGCCGAGTGCCTTCGCCCACTGGCAGGCGATCAGGCCGACGCCGCCGGCGGCGGCATGGAAGACGATGAAGTCACCGGCCTCCAGGCCTTCCTGCGGGCGCGTCCGCTTGAGCAGGTATTGCGTCGTCAGGCCCTTCAGCATCATCGCCGCGCCGGTGTCGAAGGAGATCGCATCGGGCAGCCTGACGACGTGGCGGGCCGGCATCACCCGCGCCAGCGCATAGCTGCCCGGCGGCCCGCCGCAGTAGACGGCGCGGTCGCCCGCCTCGAGGTGGGTGACGCCGGCGCCCACCGCCTCGATCACGCCGGCGCCCTCGTTGCCGAGCGAGAGCGGCAGGGGCAGCGGATAGACGCCGGAGCGCTGGTAGACATCGAGGAAGTTGAGGCCGATCGCGTGGTGGCGGATCCGCAACTCGTTCGGTCCCGGCTCGCCGACCGGCAGGTCGACCAGGCGCATTTCCTCGGGGCCGCCGTTCTTGTCGACGCGGATGGTGGGGCTCGATGTGGTCTTCATGGGCACTCTCGTTGAATCAGTGCGCTATCGTGCCAGAGCATGGCCTTGCCCCCAAGCTCACTTCGTTCGCGGCCCCCCGAGCGGGCCGTCCGCGCGCTCGGGGCGGCCCGGCGGGCGCAATGAAACGCCTGACCCGCGCCCCCAACCTGGCCCTCGCCACCCTGTGGGCCGACCTGCTGACGAACGCCGGCATCGCCGCAACGGTGCAGCGCATGTACGCGAGCAGCATCGCCGGCGAGTTGCCCCCGGACCAGGCCCTGCCGGAAGTCTGGATCAGCGACGACGCCGAGCTCGAGCGCGCCGGCAGCCTGCTCCACGCGCTGCGCCACCCGGCGCACCGCCACTGGGCCTGCCTGGCCTGCGGCGAGATCGTCGACGGGCCCTTCGACCAGTGCTGGAACTGCGGCGCCGACATGCCGGCGTGAGCGTCGCGCCGGTACCCGGGCGGGACTTTCTCAGAACGTCCGGGGGTAGATGCCCGGGACTTTCTCAGAACGTCCCGGGGTACATGCCGCCGTCGACCAGCACGTTCTGGCCGGTCAGGTAGCCCGCGTGCACGCTGCAGAGAAAGGCGCAGATCGCGCCGAACTCCTCGGCGCTGCCGAAGCGCTGCGCCGGGGCGGCGCGCTTCCTCGCTTCGGCGACCGCCTCCTCGGTCTTGCCGTCGCGCTTGGCGATCGCGACGGTGGTCGCCCGCAAGCGGTCGGTGTCGAACATGCCGGGCAGCAGGCCGTTGATGGTGACGCCGCGTCCGGCGATCTTGCTGCGCGCCAGCCCGGCGACGAAGCCGGTCAGGCCGCTGCGCGCGCCGTTCGAGAGGCCCAGCGTGTCGATCGGTGCCTTGACCGCCCCCGAGGTGATGTTGACGATGCGGCCGAAGCCGCGCTCGGCCATCGCGTCGACGGTCGCCTTGATCAGCTCGATCGGCGTCAGCATGTTGGCGTCGATCGCCTTGATCCAGGCGGCGCGGTCCCACTGGCGGAAGTCGCCCGGTGGCGGGCCGCCGGCGTTGTTGACGAGGATGTCGACCTGCGGGCAGGCGGCCAGCGCGGCGGCGCGCCCCGCCTCGGTGGTGATGTCGCCGGCGACCGCCCGGACCTCGCCGCGGCCGAGCGCGCGCAGTTCCGCGGCGCTCGCGTCGAGCGCCTCGGCGCCGCGCGCCGTGATCACGACGTTCACCCCTTCGGCGGCGAGCGCCGCGGCGCAGCCCTTGCCGAGCCCCTTGCTGGCCGCGCAGACCAGTGCCCATTTGCCTTCGATGCCGAGGTCCATGCCTATCTCCACTTGGTCAAGAGCCAGATGCCCGCGAGGACGAGCGCCGTCCCGGCCATGATCCAGCCGGTGAAGGGCTCGTCGAGGATGACGACGCCCATCAGGATCGTCGCGAGCGGGCCGATCATGCCGGTTTGCGCGGCGACGCTCGCGCCGACGCGCTCGATTGCCATCATCACCATCAGAACGGGGGCGAAGGTGCACAGCGTCGCATTCAGCACCGAGAGCCAGATCACCTCCGGCGCGACGGCCAGCGCCGAGAGCGGCCGCAGCAGCAGGAACTGGGCGATGCAGCAGAGGCACGCCACGCTCGTCGCCAGGCCGGTGAGGCGCAGGGCGCCGAGCCGGCCGACCTCCTCGCCGCTGGCGACGAGGTAGACCGCGTAGCTGAGCGCGCTCGCGAACACCAGGCCGGCGCCGAGTGCGGCGTCGCCTCCCTGGAATCTCACTTCGTGGCCGAACACCAGCAGCACGCCGCAGTAGCTGACCGCGAGCGCGATCAGCTGGCGCCGGGTGGCACGCCGCTTCAGGAACAGCACGCCGATCGCCAGCACCAGCGTCGGGTTGAGGTAGAGGATCAGCCGCTCCAGGCTGGCCGAGATGTAGGCGAGCCCGGCGAAGTCGAGGAAGCTGGCGAGGTAGTAGCCGGAAAAGCCCAGGCCGGAGACCACCCGCCAGTCGCGCCGCGTCAGGGCCGGCTTGCCGCGACCCGCCCACCAGGCGAGCAGCGCGAACAGCGGCAGCGCGAACAGCATGCGATACATGATGAGCGTGACCGCGTCGACGCCGTATCGGTAGGCGAGCTTGACGATGATCGCCTTGCCCGAGAAGGCGATCGAGCCGCCCATCGCCAGGGCCAGGCCCGGCCACAGAGCGACCGGCCCGGCCGCCTCGGCGGCGCCGCTCTCGGCGGCCACGGCCCGGGTGCCCATCCGGCGCGGCTCAGTAGCCTGCCGCCTGCCCGTCGCGACGCGGATCGCTGGCCGCGACGTAGCCGTCGACGCCGGGATCGCCGAGCCGCCAGATGAACTGGCCGGCGCCGAAGTCCTGGTAGCTGTCGTCGATCACGCTGGCCTGGTGGCCGCGCTCGAGCAGGCCCTGCACGGTCGCCGCCGGCATCGCCGCCTCGACGTTGATCTCGAGGCCGTGGTTGAAGCGCCAGCGCGGCGCATCGCAGGCCGCCTGCGGCTGCTGGCCGTGCGCCAGCATGCGCACCAGCGTCTGCAGGTGGGCCTGCGGCTGCATGTTGCCGCCCATCACGCCGAAGCTCATCTGCGGCGCGCCGTCCTTGGTGAGGAAGGCCGGGATGATGGTGTGGAACGGCCGCCGGCCAGGGGCGACGCAGTTCGGGCTGGCCGGGTCGAGCGAGAAGCCGTGGCCGCGGTTCTGCATCGACAGGCCCCAGCCCGGCACCACCACGCCCGAGCCGAAGCCCATGTAGTTGCTCTGGATGAAGCTCACCATCATGCCGCGCTCGTCGGCGGCGCTGAGGTAGATGGTGCCGCCCTTGGCCGGGTTGCCGGCGCCGAAGACCTGCGCCCGCTTCCTGTCGATCAGTCGGGCCCGGCCGGCGAGGTAGGCGTCGTCGAGCATTTCCTCCGAGGTGAGGCGCATGCTGCGCGAATCGGCCACGTGGGCGTAGAGGTCGGCGAAGGCGAGCTTCATCGCCTCGATCTGCAGGTGCTGCGACTCGGCGCCGTCGACGGGCAAGGACTCGACGTCGAAGTGACGCAGGATGCCGAGCGCCATCAGCGCGGCGATGCCCTGGCCGTTGGGCGGAATCTCGTGCAGACGATGGCCGAAGGTATCGATCCCGATCGGCTCGACCCACTCCGGCTTGAACGCGGCGAAGTCCTTCGCCGTCATCGTGCCGCCGTTCGCGCGCGAATGAGCTTCCGCGGCTTCGGCGATCTCGCCGCCGTAGAACGACGCGCCGCGCGTCCGGGCGATCGACTTCAGGGCGCGCGCCGCCGCCGGGAAGGCGAAGCGCTCGCCGATCTCGGGCGCCCGTCCGTGCGGCAGGAAGGCCTCCGCCCAGCCGGGCATCGCGCCGAGGAGCGGCGCCGCCGCGACCCACTTCTCCTGGACGATGACCGGCACCGCGTAGCCGCGCTCGGCGACCTCGATCGCAGGCGCGAGCAGGTCGGCGAAGGGCAGCTTGCCGAAACGCTCGGAGAGCGCCGTCCAGGCGCCGACGGCGCCGGGCACGGTGACCGAATCCCAGCCGCGCATCGGCGGGCGCTTCGGGTCGTCGCCGTACTTGCGCCGGAAGTAGTCGGCATTCCACGATGCCGGCGCCGGGCCCGAAGCGTTCAGGCCGTGCAGCTTCTTGCCGTCCCACAGGATGCAGAACGCATCCGAGCCCAGGCCGTTGCTGCAGGGCTCGACGATCGTCATCACCGCTGCCGCCGCGATCGCGCCGTCGACCGCGTTGCCACCCTGCTGGATCATCCGCAGCCCCGCCTGGGCGGCGAGAGGATGCGAAGTGGAGACGATGTTGCGCGCGAAGACGGGAACGCGCGTCGAGGGATAAGCCGTCTTCCAGTCGAAGTTCATCCGCGAAGTATGGGCGCTTCGGCGCGCCGCCGCAGCGGACGGGTCAGTCTTCCGAGAACGCGACGTCGCGCTTCTTCTTGATCGACGGCAGCGTGACGATCACGATCAGGAGCGCCGCGGCGATCAGCAGGCCCGACGACAGCGGCCGGACGACGAAGGTGGCCCAGTCGCCGCGCGAAAGCAGGAGCGCGCGGCGCAGGTTCTCTTCCATCATCGGCCCGAGGATGAAGCCGAGCAGCAGCGGCGCGCCCTCGCAGCTGAGTTTGTAAAAAAGATAGCCCACGGCGGCAAACACGGCGGTCATGTAAACGTCCATCGTGTTGTTGTTGAGCGTGTAGACGCCAATGCAGCAGAACAAGGTGATGGCCGGGAAGAGGAATCGATAAGGCACGGTCAGCAGCTTGATCCAGATGCCGATCAGCGGCAGGTTCAGGATCACCAGCATCAGGTTGCCGATCCACATCGAGGCGATCAGGCCCCAGAACAGCTGCGGGTTGCTGGTCATCACCTGCGGGCCGGGCTGGATGCCCTTGATCGTCATCGCGCCGACCATCAGCGCCATCACCGCGTTGGGCGGGATGCCGAGCGTCAGCATCGGGATGAACGAAGTCTGCGCGCCGGCGTTGTTCGCCGACTCGGGCCCGGCGACGCCCTGGATCGCGCCCTTGCCGAACGGAATGCGCGGATTGCGCACCATCTTTTTCTCGACCGTGTACGACGCGAACGACGAGAGCAGCGCACCGCCTCCGGGCAGGACGCCGAGGATCGAGCCCAGCGCCGTGCCGCGCAGGACGGACGGCCATGCCTCCATGAAGTCGCGCTTGTCGGGCCACAGGCCTTTCACTTCCTTGGTGAAGACCTCGCGGTGCTCTGCCGGCTGGCCGAGGTTGGCGATGATCTCGCCGAAGCCGAACACGCCCATGGCGATGACGACGAAGCCGATGCCGTCGGTGAGCTGCGGAATGTCGAAGCTGTAGCGGGCGGTGCCCGAGATCACGTCGGTGTTGATCTGCGCCAGCAGCAGGCCGAGGATGATCATCGCGATCGCCTTGAGCAGCGAGCCGGACGCGAGGACGACCGCGCCGATCAGGCCGAGCACCATCAGCGAGAAATATTCGGCCGGGCCGAACTTGAACGCCAGTTCGGTGAGCGGCGGCGCGAAGGCGGCGATGATGACCGTGCCGACGCAACCGGCGAAGAACGAGCCGAGGCCGGCCGCAGCGAGCGCCGCGCCGGCACGACCCTGGCGCGCCATCTGGTAGCCGTCGATCGCGGTCACCACCGAGGACGATTCGCCCGGCACATTGATCAGGATCGCGGTGGTGGAGCCGCCGTACTGCGCTCCGTAGTAGATGCCTGCCAGCATGATCAGCGCCGGCGTCGCGTCGAGCGCATAGGTCGAAGGCAGCAGCATCGCGATCGTCGCGACCGGACCGATGCCCGGGAGCACGCCGATCAGGGTGCCGAGGACGCAACCGAAGAACGCGTACAGCAGGTTCGTGGCGGTAAACGCGACGCCGAAGCCGATGCTGAGGTTGTGAAGCAGGTCCATGAGGTTGCCGCCCGTTCAGGAAATTTTCAGCGAGCGAACCACGGCAGCACCGGGATCGTGAGCTTCAGACCCCAGACGAAAATTGCCCAGGAGAAGACCGTCAGGACAATTGCCGCGGCAGCGACGCCCTTCCAGTGAAACTCGTCGCCTGCCAGGCTGGCGATGAGGATCAGCACCGGCACCGAGATCAACATGCCGAGGGGCTCCAGCATGGCTCCGAAGACGGCGATGGCAATGACGATGATGACCAGCGGGCGCCAGGCGAAGGAGCCGACCTTGTCGCCGCCTTCGGTCTCGATCGTCAGCGACTTGAAGATGACGACTGCTCCCATCACGGCGAGGATCAACGCCAGGCCGAGCGGAAAGTAGCCGGCGCCCGGGTGAGCAGACAGTTGCGACAGGCGGGCCCAGAGGCTGGCGGCGCAGGGGTTGTTCGGCAGACAGGCCGGGCCCATGCTGTAGTTGGTGGCGCCGATGGCGAACCCGACGCCGACCGCGAGAAACATCAGCCCGGCCCAGAAATCGCGCTCGCTCTTTATTCTCAATTGGGCCTCGCTCCGGCGCTGCGAAGACCAGGATTCTAGGGAGGCAAGCCCTTTGCACCCGTGTGTTTACACCGAGCAACGCGCTGCGGCGTCGGCCTATTGCTCCCAGGCGGGGGTGGCGCGCAGCACTTCGTCGAGCGTGGTCACGCCCTCGGCGACTTTCATGGCACCGGCCAGTCGCAGCGGCCTGAGGCCGTCCTGCAGCGCCTGGGCGCGCAGCTTCGACTCGTTGCAGACCGGCTGGATGAAGTTGCGCGCCGTGTCGCTGACGGTGAGCAGCTCGAACAGGCCGGCCCGGCCGCGAAAGCCGGTCATCCGGCACTCCAGGCAGCCGACCGCCTTGTACGGGCGCACCCCGCCGTTCAGGCGCCACGGCTTGACGACTTCGTGCAGCGTCTCGCGGGTCACTTCTTCGTCGGGCACCTTGCAGGCCGCGCACAGGGTGCGCACCAGGCGCTGCGCGAGCACGCCGATCAGGGTCGAGCCGATCAGGTAGGGCGCGACCCCGAGGTCGTTGAGCCGGGTGATCGCCGACGCCGAATCGTTGGTGTGCAGGGTGCTGAAGACGAGGTGGCCGGTGAGCGAGGCCTGGATCGCCATGTCGGCGGTCTGCAGGTCGCGGATCTCGCCGACCATGATGATGTCGGGATCCTGGCGCATCAGCGCGCGCAGGCCCTCCGAGAAATTGAGATCGATCGCGGTCTGCACCTGCGTCTGGTTGAACGCCGGCTGGATCATCTCGATCGGATCCTCGATCGTGCAGACGTTGACCTCGTCGGTGGCGAGGCGGCGCAGCGTCGAGTAGAGCGTCGTCGTCTTGCCCGAGCCGGTCGGGCCGGTGACCAGGATGATCCCGTGCGGCCGTGCCGTGAGCTCTTCCCAGCGCCGGCCGTCGTGGCTGCCGAAGCCCAGGCTCTCGAGCGTCTTGACGGTGGTGTCGGGATCGAAGATCCGCATCACCATCTTCTCGCCGAATGCCGTCGGCAAGGTCGAGAGGCGCATCTCGACCTCGTCGCCGGCCAGGTTGCGAACCTTGATGCGGCCGTCGAGCGGCCGGCGGCGTTCGACCACGTCCATCCGGCCGAGCAGCTTGACGCGCGCGATCATCGCGCTCATCACGCCCGGCGGCAGCTGGTAGACGGTGTGCATCACGCCGTCGATTCGAAAGCGGATCACGCTCCTCTCG
Organism: Caldimonas sp.; assembly: GCA_040007855.1. Taxonomy (GTDB): domain Bacteria; phylum Pseudomonadota; class Gammaproteobacteria; order Burkholderiales; family Burkholderiaceae_C; genus Schlegelella_A. The sequence continues at coordinate 7,819 of JBDTUG010000014.1, read as the reverse complement.
CGGCGCGGCTCGAGGTGGATGTCGGAAGCGCGCTGGTCGAACGCGTACTGCCAGAGCCAGTCGACCACCTGGATGACGCCGGAATCGTTGGCGTCGAGCTGCTTCGAGCTCTTGCCGAGTTCGACCAGCTGCTCGAAGTTGGCGAGCGCCGAGTTCTCGCCCATCTTGGTCGCGTTGCGCACCGACCGCGAAAGGGCATAGAACTCGGTCGTGTAGCGCGCGATCTCGAGCGGATTGACGATCACCAGCCGGACCACCCGGCGGGTGTGCGACTCGATCTCCGAGACCCAGCCGACGTCGAGCGGCTCGCAGGTCGCGATCGTCACCTCGGTGACGCCGAAGCTGAGCGGCAGCGCGTGGCGGCGCTCCGCATAGTTGATCGACATCACGTCGGCGACCCGGCCGACGTCGACCTTCAGCGGGTCGATGCGCACATAGGGAAGCTTGCTGCGCTTGGCCAGCCATTCGGTGAGCGTCTCGGTATCGAGTACCTTGCCGTCACCGAGCCGGGTGAGGCCGGCGCTGCCGATCCGCACCAGCGGATGCTGCGAGCTGTGGCCGCCGGCGAACCGGTGCGCGGTGCGCTCGACGTCCTCGGGGCTGAGCACCTTGTCTTCGCGCAGCCAGGCGAGCACGGTGCGCCAGGTGAGCTTGCCGGTCGGCGCGATCGTCGGCAGGGCGAGGTCGGTGGCCGGGAAGGTGGTCGGGATCCGCGAGAGCGAGATCGACCGCTCGGCGCCCGGATCGCGCGTGCCCTTGCCGGCGGCTGCCGGGTCGGGGCGCTCGCTTCTGGTCGTCGTTTTCATGCAGGCGGCAGCTCGGGTAGGGGAGCCGGCGTCTCGACCGGCAGAGGGCGCAGCATGCGCAGCCACTTGCGGGCCGGCAGCTTCCATCGAGTTTCGATGTTTTCGGCACGCCGGGCAAGCGTGGCCCGGTCCGGTACCGTGACATGCTTCATCGCCAGGGCGATCGTGTTGCCTTCGGGGGTCGGTTTGAGCGAACGGACCTGGTCGGCGCCGAACACCGCGGCGATCCGTTCGAAGCTGCGCTCGAACGATGCGTCGCGGCCGAACAGGTTGACCGTCATCAGGCCGCCGTCGGCGAGCGCGGCACGGCAATCGGCATAGAACGCGGCGCTGTCGAGCACCGGGCTGGCCGCTTCGTGGTCGTACAGGTCGACCGACAGGACGTCGATCGAGTCGCGCCGCGCGCCGTCGGCCAGGTAGACGGCGGCATCCATGTGGAGCACGTTCAGCCGGTCCGAATCGGCAGGCAGCCTGAACCAGATCCGACAGGCGTCGATCACCCGGCCGTTCAGCTCGACCGCGGTCGTCCGCATCTTCAGCCGGCCGGCGCAAAAGCGGGTGATCGCCGCCGCGCCGAGGCCGAGCTGGACGGCGTGGCCGCGGGTCACCTCCGCTTCGGCGCGAAACAGCATCCAGACCATCATCCGGCGCACGTAGTCGAGCTCGATCGCGAACGGCTCGTCGATCCGCATCGCCCCCTGGATCCAGGGCGTGCCGAGATGCAGGTAGCGGATGCCGCGCGATTCGGAGATCGTCACTTCGGGCAGCTCGCCCGACGGCGCGGCCCCGCTCATCGTCAGGCCGCCAGCGCCGGCGCGCCGAGCCGCGGCAGCGCCACGAGGGCGTTCGCGGTGGTCGCCGCGGCGAGCGTGTCGCAAGCGATGCCGCGCAGCCCGGCGAGCACCGCGGCGATGCGCGGCAGCTCGGCCGACTCGTTGCGCATCGTCGCCCCGGCGGCGCGCGCCTCGGCAGTGCGGTAGAGCCACTGCGGAGCGATGTCGGGCGCGTCGGTCTCCATCACGATCGCAGCGAGCGGCACGGCAGCGGCGACCCGGCGGATGCGCAAGGCGCGCTCGAAAGTGAGGGCGCCGCCGAAGCCGAGCCTGAAGCCGAGCCCGACGAACGCGCCGGCCTGCTGCTCGCTGCCGTTGAAGGCATGGGCGATGCCGCCCGGCACCGGCCGCGTGCGCAACTGCTTGAGGACGCTGTCGATCGCCTGGCGGACGTGCAGCAGCACCGGCAGGTCGAACTCCTGCGCCAGCTTCAGCTGCGCCGCGAACAGCTCTGCCTGCTTGTCGCGGTCGAGCCCGGCGACGAAATGGTCGAGGCCGATCTCGCCGATCGCGACCAGGCGCGGATCGTCGCGCTGCGCCGTCAGCGCGCTGCGCAGGGCGGCCAGGTCGGCCGGGCCGGCCGGCATGCTGCACATCGGATGGATGCCGAGCGCGTAGCCGAGCCGGTAGCGGTGGGCCAGCTCGCGGACCCGATCGAAGTTGCCGGCATCGACCGCAGGAATGACGATGCAGGCCACGCCGGCGGCACGCGCCGCGGCGACCACGGCGTCGCGGTCCGGGTCGAAGTCGCCGGCGTCCAGGTGGCAGTGGGTGTCGATCCAGAACGGCGTGCGGCCGGCCGCGCCGGTGCCACCCGAGCCCGTCTCGGCGGCACCCGAGCCCGTCTCGGCGGCACCCGAGCCCGTCTCGGCGGCACCCGAGCTGGGCTCGGCGGGCAGCGAACGGGGCGAGTCGGCATCGGGCTGCATCGCTGCCATCATGCCTCGGGCGAACATCGGTACAGCGTCGAGACAGGCGATGGCGAGCGTGCTACCGTAGCGGCGACAGGCGGCCCGCGTCTTGCGTGTGCCGCATGGTTGCCGGACGCCGACCATGAAAAAAGTGCCGCTGTACAGCCGTTCCGTGCGAGCTCCCGAGCCGCCGGAAGAAGCGCCCGCTGCGCTGCCGGCCGGCGCCACGCGGCGCTCGCGGCTGGCCGCGGCCGTGGCCCGCCACGAGCGCCGCCTCTGGGCGCTCGCCCTGATCCTGCTGGCCACCGCGTTCTGGTGGGGCAACTCGTCCCGCCTGCTCAAGGCGCCGCTCACCATCGAGCAGATCGACGCGGCGATCCGCCAGTCGATCGAGGAAAAGCCGCTGGTCTCGCCGGCCTCGGCCGCCTACGACGCGATCCTGCCGTCGGTGGTCCGGGTCGTCGGCCTGATGACCGAGGGCGACGACGGTGCCGACGACAAGGAGCACGGCACGGTCGAGCGCGGCGTCGGCAGCGGCGTCGTCATCATCGACAACGGCACCATCCTCACCAACCTGCACGTCGTCAACGGCGCCAAGAAGATCCGGGTCACCTTCTTCGACGGCTCGCAGTCCGAAGCGGTCGTCCTCAACACCCAGCCCGAGAACGACCTGGCGGTGCTGCGCGCCCGCACCATCCCCGACGACTTCACGGCGGCGACGATGCGCTCGACCGCCGACCTCGCCCCGGGCGACCAGGTGATCGCAGTCGGCTTTCCGTTCGGCATCGGCCCGTCGGTCTCGGCCGGCATCGTCTCCGGCCTGAAGCGCCAGTTCCGCTCGCCCGACGGCCAGCAGATGCTCACCAACCTGATCCAGTTCGACGCCGCCGCCAATCCCGGCAACTCGGGCGGCCCGCTGGTGACCATGGACGGCGAAGTGGTCGGCATCGTCACCGCCATCCTCAACCCGAACCGGCAGCGCGTCTTCATCGGCATCGGCTTCGCCGTGCCGATCGAGAACGCCGCCGCCGCGGCCGGCATGCCCCCATTCTGAGACCCATCATCATGACGAACCGACTCTTGTCGAAGTGGCGGGCAGAGCGCTGGGCCGCTCCCGAGCCGGCCCGCATCCCCTCGCGGGATCGACGCGCGTACTCGCGCGGCGAGGGGCTCCAATGACTGACCCGACGACCGTTTCCGCCGAAGCCTCCAGCCTGATGGAGCGGGTGCTCTACGAGGTGAAGCGGGTGGTCGTCGGCCAGGACCACTTCCTCGAGCGGGTGATGGTCGCCGTGCTCGCCCAGGGCCACCTGCTCGTCGAGGGCGTTCCCGGCCTGGCCAAGACGCTCACCGTGAAGACCCTGGCGCAGACCCTGCGCGGCACCTTCAAGCGGATCCAGTTCACGCCCGACCTGGTGCCGGCCGACCTGGTCGGCACGCGCATCTTCAACCCGCGCACCGGCGAGTTCTCGACCTCGCTCGGCCCGGTCTTCACCCACCTGCTGCTTGCCGACGAGATCAACCGCGCCCCGGCCAAGGTGCAGAGCGCCCTGCTCGAGGTGATGCAGGAGCGCCAGGTGACGATCGCCGGCGAGACGCACCGGGTGCCCGAGCCCTTCCTGGTCATGGCCACCCAGAACCCGATCGAGACCGAAGGCACCTATCCGCTGCCCGAGGCGCAGGTCGACCGCTTCATGATGAAGGTGCTGGTCGACTACCCCAGCGAGGAAGAGGAGTTCGTGATCGCCCAGCGCGTCACCGGCCCGCCGGCGGTGTTGAGCCCGATCGCCAGCATGGGCCAGCTCGCCGAGCTGCAGCAGGAGTGCCGCAAGGTCTATGTCGACCCTTCGCTGATGCAGTACGCGGTCAAGCTGGTCAGCGCGACGCGCCGGCCCGAGCGCTACGGCCTGGCCGACACCGCCAAGTACCTGAGCTTCGGTTGCAGCCCGCGGGCGACGATCGGCCTGATCGAAGGGGCGCGTGCCCTGGCCTTCATGCGCGGCCGCAGCTACGCCTTGCCGGAAGACATGACCGGCCTGGTCGGCGACGTGATGCGGCACCGCCTCGTCCTCTCGTACGAGGCGCTTGCCGAGGGCCTGGACGCCGACGCGATCGTCCAGCGCGTCATGAAGAGGATCCCGGTGCCGGACAAGCCGCTGGCGCCCGAAACGGCAGGACATGCCCGCGGCTGACGGCGCCCCCGGCGCACTCACGCCCGACGCCATCGACACCGGGGCGCTGCTCAAGCGCCTCGAGTGGACCGTCCTGCGCCGGCTCGACGGCCTGCTCCAGGGCGACTACCGCACCCTGATGCGCGGCGCCGGCCTCGACCTGGCCGACCTGCGCGAGTACCAGCACCATGACGACGTCCGGCACATCGACTGGAACGTCACCGCCCGGCTGCAGCAGCCCTACGTGCGCCAGTTCACCGAAGACCGCGAGCTCTCGGCCTGGTTTTTAGTCGACCTTTCGGCGAGCGTCGACTTCGGCTCGAACCGCTTCACCAAGCGGCGCATCGCCCGCGAGTTCGTCGGCGTCATGGCGCGCCTGCTGACCCGCCACGGCAACCGGGTCGGCGCCCTGCTCTACGGCACCAAGGTCGATACCGTCCTGCCGGCGCGCGGCGGCCGCAACCAGGTGCTCGAGCTGATGCAGCGGATGGCGGCACGCCCCGCCGAGGCGGCCGCCGGCTCGACCGACCTGGGCGAGTTGCTCGCCGCCGCTCAACGCAACATCAAGCGCCGCTCGACGCTCTTCGTCGTCTCCGACTTCATCAGCGCGCCGGGCTGGGAGAAGGCGCTCGGCCAGCTCGCCCTGCGCCACGAGGTGACCGCGGTGCGCCTGTTCGACGCGCTCGAGATGGACCTGCCCGACATCGGCCTGGTGAACATGCGCGACGCCGAGACCGGCGAGCAGCTGGTCGTCGACACCCACGACGCCGGCTTTCGCAAGCGCTTCAAGGCCGCTGCCGAGCGGCGCGAGGGCGAGCTGCGCCAGGCGCTGGCGCGGGCCGGCGTCGACACCCTCGAGCTGGCGACCGACGACGACCTGGTCGACTCGATCCTGCGCTTCGCCGATCTGAAGAAGCAGCGCTCCCGGCTCGCCAACTGGAGCGGCGCGCGCTTCGGCGCGCCTTCGCACGTGAGGCCGGCAGCATGAGCAGCTCGGCAACCCCGTTCATGACCTTCCTCTGGCCGACGATGCTGTGGGCGATGCTCGCGGTGCCGGTGCTGATCGGCCTGTACGTCTTCCTGATCACCCGGCGCAAGAAGACGACCCTGCGCTACGCCAACCTCGGCCTGGTCCGGGAGGCGCTCGGCCGCAGCGGCGCCTGGCGGCGCCACGTGCCGCCGCTCCTGATGCTGCTGGCGATCAGCGCCCTGCTGTTCGCCACCTCGCGCCCGGCCGCGCTGATCACCCTGCCGTCGGCCCAGGAGACGATCGTCCTGGCGATGGACGTCTCGGGCAGCATGCGCGCCACCGACGTCCAGCCGAGCCGGATCGTCGCCGCCCAGGAAGCGGCCAAGAGCTTCGTCGCCGACCTGCCGCGCAACGTGAAGATCGCGGTCGTCTCGTTCGCCGGCACCGCCGCCGTCGTCCAGGCGCCGACCCTGAGCCGGGACGACGTCAACGCGGCCATCGACCGCTTCCAGTTGCAACGCGGCACCGCCATCGGCAGCGGCATCGTCCTGTCGCTGGCGACGATCTTTCCCGAGGCCGGCATCGACCTCTCGCAGATCACCGGCGCGCGCGCCATGCCGCCCGGCCCGAACGACAAGCCCAGGCCCGACTTCACGCCGGTCGCCCCGGGCTCGTTTTCCTCGGCGGCGATCATCCTGCTCACCGACGGCCAACGCACCACAGGCCCCGATTCGATCGAGGCGGCCAAGATGGCGGCCGACCGGGGCGTCCGGATCTACACCGTCGGCATCGGCACCAAGGAGGGCGAGACGATCGGCTTCGAGGGCTGGTCGATGCGGGTCCGGCTCGACGAGGAAACGCTCAAGTCGATCGCCAAGGTCACCAGCGCCGACTACTACTACGCCGGCACTGCGCAGGACCTGAAGAAGGTCTACCAGGGCCTCAGCACCCGCCTCATCGTCGAGAAGAAGGAGACCGAGATCAGCGCCCTGCTGGCAGCATTCGGCGCCCTGCTGGTGGTGCTCGCCGCGAGCCTCTCGGTGTGGTGGTTCGGGCGGGTTGCCTAGGCCTGTTGCGTAGCAGGCCCTATCAGGCGCTGCGCCGGCGCAACGTTTCGTCACCCGCGTCCCGACACGTCCCGTTACCGAGTTGACGCGATCGAAACGATCGCCGGCTCCAGAACGACGCAAACCCGCCGAAGGTTACCTTTGTACCGGTCCCGGCCAGGGCGCGAGCGCCCGCGGCCCGGGATCGCAGTACGGCCGGGCTTCGTCGCGAAGCCCCATGAAGGCGGAGGCTGACGGATGAGCACCTATCGTTTGTACAAGTCGCCGAACGGCGACATCGTCCGCGTGAAGGTGGGCTTCTCGTGGCAGGCGTTCTTCGTCGGCTCGCTCGAGGCGATCGTCCGCCGCACCTGGCTGCTGGCGATCGTCGGCGGCGTCTTCTACGTCGTCGCGGCGTTCTATCAGGGCGCACCGACGGCGACCTCGCGCACCGCCGCGCTGCTGTTCGCCCTGCTCGGCTTCTATGCCGTCTACATGCTGTTCTGCGGCGTCAACGGCAACCGCTGGCTGAGCGATTCGCTGCGCCGCCGCGGCTTCACGCTGGTCGGCGAAGAGCGGCGCTGAGCCCGGCGCCACGGCCCGAGAAGGGGTGGGATTCCGTCGCGAGCGGGCCGAGGTCGGGGTCGAGCATCGCAGCCGTACCTGGGTACGGCGAGAAGCGCAGGCCACGAGATCGGCCCGCGCAGCAGGAAGCCCGCCCCTTCTCAGCCGAAGCGGCCTTGCAGAAACCAGCCGCTGGCGACCGCCGCCTCGTCTTCGTTGACGCTGCGCGCGAGCGGCAGCCGCTCGCGGTAGATCCAGACCAGCGCCCCGTCGGCGGCGGCGGCGATGAAGTAATCGCGCCCGGCCAGGCCGGCGTCCCACCAACCGGATTCGATCCGCTCGGGCCCTGACAGCAATTGCAGGGGGCGGCCTTCGAAGAGCGGCCGCGAGGCCTGCTCGGCCAGCGGCTCGGCCGGCTGCAGCCAGACTGGCCGCGCCGCCGACGCCGCGCCGCGGCCGTCGCCAGGGCCGGGCGCGGCGGCGGCCGCGACGGCGCTCGCGGCCCGCGCCGCGGGCGC
>JBDTUG010000013.1:0-29024 GCA_040007855.1 Caldimonas sp. | reverse complement strand
ATGTCGGAATCAAAATCCGATGCCTTAACCAGCTTGGCGACTCCCCTACACCGGTTCGCAGCTCGCGCTGCGCACCTGAACTTCACCCTTCCCGCCGGGCCCAGCTCGCGAGCGGAGGGCGCTCCAGGGAGCGGCACATCCGGCTCGACCAGCCCTGCGGCCAATCGCTCGGCATCGCTGCCGAGGGCGCCGGGCCGTTGCCCGCCCATGCGAAGACCGCGCTTCCCGACCCCGACATCCGGCTGTTGCCGAAGCTGGCGTGAAGCCCGGCCGCCGCACGTGCGACATCGGGGCAAAGGTCTTCGGCAGCTGCCTGGAGATCGTTGCGCCCGAAGCCCTGCTCGAATTCCGGCCCGGTATCCGACGGCTCCGCGGCACCGTTCGACGGGTGGCACTCGGCCTCGGAAAAGCCCGCGATTCTAGCAGCCCCGACGAGGGAGGCGACCCGCGCCGAGGCGAAGACCGACCGCGTTTCGAGGTCGGCCGCCGGCTTCACGACGGCAAACCACGCCGTCGCCAGAGGCACCGGGCGGAGCCGCTCGCCGATGCCGCCGACCCGGGCCGCCGTGGCGCCCAGGAAGAACGGCACGTCGGCGCCGAGCGCCAGGCCGATCGGCAGGAGCCGCCCGAGCGGCCAATCGAGGCCCCAGAGGCGGTTCAGGGCGAGCAGGGTCGATGCTGCGTCGGAGCTGCCGCCTCCCAGCCCCGCGCCCCAGGGGATGCGCTTGTCGATCGAGATGTCGGCGCCGAGCGGCGTCGCCGCGGCGCGCTGGAGGGCGCGTGCTGCGCGCAGGCACAGGTCGTCGGCCGGCAATACGGCGCTCAGGTCGTGGCGAGCCAAGCGGGCGTCGTCGCGGCGCTCGAAATGGAGCTGGTCGCACCAGTCGATCGGCACCAGCAGGGAGTCGATCAGGTGGTAGCCGTCGGCGCGGCGGCCGAGCACGTGCAGGAACAGGTTCAGCTTGGCCGGCGCCGGAACGTCGTAGAGCGCGCGCAGCGTCATCGCCGGCTCAGGAGCGGTCGAGCTGGATCCGCACCGTCACCCCGGGCAGCGGCTCGGCGCGCCGCGCCGAGAGGGCGCCTTCGCCGAAACGGCCGAGATCGACCGCCCAGCCGAGCTGGTCGAAGCCGGCCGGGGTCGACTCCGCGGCGGCGGCGCCCGCCCAGGGCCGGCCGAGCAGCCAGTCGAACCAGGCCTCGATCGGCACGCTCTCGCCGAGCACCTCGCGGGTCAGCCCGTCTAGGTCGGCGAACCGGCGCGTGCCCTGCGGCGTCACCAGCAGCACCTCGCCCGGCTGCCAGCGCGCCTGCGCGAGCAGGCTGCCGAGCGGCGTTGACAGCCCGAGCGTGCCGGCGCGCGGATCGCCGCGCAGGTCGAAGGCGGCCGTGAAGGAGCGGGCCGGCGCAACCCCGATCGCTTCTACGCGCAGGGCCAGCCGCCCGGAGAACGTCTGGCCGACGCTTGCGGGCGGCGCGAGCGGCGCGACGCCGGCGCAGCCGGCCAGCAGGATCACCGCGGCGGCGAGGGCGAGGCGGCGCTTCATCCGTGGCGCGCTAGGCGCGCCCTGCGCCGCCTGGGCGTCACAGGTCGACGCGCAGGCGCGCCAGCGTCTCGCGCAGCACGTCGTTCGACGAATCGCGCGACCGGCCCTCGCGCCAGACGCGTCGGGCTTCGTCGGTCTGGCCGGCGCTCCACAACACCTCTCCGAGGTGGGCGGCGATCTCCGGATCGGGGCGCGCCTGGTACGCGCCGCGCAGCAGGCGGATCGCTTCTTCGCGGTTTCCGAGCCGGTATTCGACCCAGCCGAGGCTGTCGGTGATGAAGGGCTCGCCCGGGCTCAGCTCGAGCGCCTTCTGGATCAGGGTGCGCGCTTCGGGCAGGCGGATCTTGCGTTCGGCGAGCGAATAGCCGAGGGCGTTGTAGGCGTGATGGTGATTCGGCTTGAGCTCGATCACGCGGCGCAGCAGATGCTCCATCTCGTCGAGCCGGTTCAGCTTCTCGTCGGCCATCGCCTGTTCGTAGAGCAGGTCGGTGTCGTCGGGGTAGGTCTTGTTGGCCTGAGCCAGTACCTGGCCGGCCTCGCTCCACTGCTTGGCTTCGCGCAGCAGGCCGGCCTCGGCGACGAACTTGGCGCGCCCGTCGGCCGGGGTCTGCTCGGGCAGCCGGCGAATCAGCTGCCGGGCCTCGGCCATCTTGCCCTGCTTGGCGAGCAGCGAAGCGCGTCGCGTCTGGACCTCGAGCGCGCGCTGCGGGTTGTCGATGCGGGCGAGCCAGCGCTCGGCGGCCACGAAGTCGCGCTGCTGCTCCGCGGCCTGCGCCAGCAGCAGCCAGGCCTGGGTGAGCGCGCCGCCGGCGGTGGTGGGCGTGTCGTCGTCGTCGCCGGGGGGCGCGGCGGGGGCCGGGGCCGCGCCGAAGCCCACCGACCCGCCGGCCTCGACCAGCTTCACGTAGGTCTGCAGGGCTGCGGTCGCTTCGACCGGGTGGCGAAGCTCGAGCTGGAGGGCGCCGAGCGTGAGCCAGGGCGGCGCCAGGGCGGGCTCGCCGCGGGTCAGGACCGACACCTGCTCGACCGCATCCTCGAGCCGCTGGCCGGTGGCGAGGGTGCGCACGTAGAGCAGGCGCACCGCGGCCGGGGCCGGCGGAGTCGCCGCCAGACGCGCCTTGACGATCGCTTCGGCTTCCGGCGTTGCGGGCAACAGGTCGAGCGCGAGCAGGGCGGGCCCGTCGGCACCGGGGCTGGCGGCAGCGGCGCGTTGCGCGAAACCGAGTGCCTTGGCGGAGTCGCCGGCGGCGAGCCAGCCGCGGCCCATCGCGACCAGGGCCCCGCTGCGCGTGTCGGTCGCTTCGGCATAGGCGCGCAGCGCGCGCTCGATCAGCGCAGCGACCGCGGCGCGGTCGCTGCTGCGGGCCAGGAAGCGGGGGACTGCGTCGATCATCGCGGGCAGGGTCGGCCGCGGCGCCTGGCGGAGCAGGGCGATGAACGGTTCCTCGGCTTCGGCCACCCGGTTCAGGGCGATCAGCATCTGCACCTGGTAGCGCAGCGCCTCCAGCGACTGCGGGACCGCCTGACGCCAGGCGAGCACCGCGGCCAGCGCCTGGTCACCGGCACGCGCCTGCAGGGCGATGTCGGTGACGCGGCGAAAGAGGCCCTCGTCCTTCGAGCGGCGCGCCGCATCGAGGAGCAGCTGGTAGCCGGTCGCGGTGTCGCCGCTGCGCAGCTGCATCTCGCCGAGCAGGAGCTGATAGAACAAGGGTGCGTCGAGGGGGGAATTCTCGACCGCAGCGACCCGCTCCGCCTGGGCGAGCGCGGCCGGTGAGGCGACGGCGGCCGCCGCCAGGGCCAGCACGAGAGCCGGCAGGCGCGCAGGGCCTGAACGAACACGAAACGCCGGCATCGACAACTCCTCGGGCGAAAAACGATTCTAGTGTTGGCCCGGGGCGGCGGCGCCTTTGCCGGCGGCGCCAAGGCCCTCGGGAGCGGTGCGACTCGCGTCCCTCGTGATAATTCCCCGCCCGCCGCACCCGCATGCCCGAACTTCCCGAAGTCGAAGTCACCCGCCTCAGCTTTTCCGGGCGCATCGAAGGCGCGCGCGTCACCGGCGTGCGCCTCGGCAAACCGCTGCGCTGGCCGCTCGGCTGCGCGCCCGAAGAACTGGTCGCGCAGACCGTTGGCGCGGTGACGCGGCGCGCCAAGTATCTGTGGCTGCCGCTCGAGCGCGGCGGCCTGCTGATGCACCTGGGAATGTCGGGCTCGCTCGCTTTCGGCGAGCCGGCCCGGCCGCCCGGCCCGCACGATCACTTCGATCTCGTCACCGGACGCGGCACCTTGCGCCTGACCGACCCGCGTCGCTTCGGCGCGGTCGTCTGGTCGCCGGCGGTCGACGACGGTATCGCCGGCCGGCTGCTTGCCGGGCTCGGCCTCGAGCCGTTCGACCCGCGCTTCGACGGCGCCCATCTGCACGCGGCGCTGCGCCGGCGCAAGGTCGCGGTCAAGCAGGCGCTGCTCGGCGGCGAGATCGTGGTCGGCGCCGGCAACATCTACGCCTGCGAAGCCCTGTACCGGGCCGGCATCGACCCGCGCACGCGCAGCGACCGGATCAGCCGGCCGCGCGCCGACCGGCTGGCCGGCGCGGTCCGCGAGGTCCTGGCGCGCGCCGTCGCCCTCGGCGGCTCGACGCTGCGCGACTTTCGCGACGCCCACGGCGCCGTGGGCGCGTTCCAGCGGGAAGCCGGCGTGTATGGGCGTGCCGGCCAGGCCTGCCCGGGTTGCGGCAGGACCGTCCGGCGCATCGTCCAGGGCGCACGCGCGACCTTCTTCTGCCCCGGCTGCCAGCGGCGCTGAGCGTCCCCCGGCACGCCGACCGTCCTGCCCCGGGCTGGCCGCGACGCCGAGCGCGTCCCGGCCGCCGCCCGTCACGCCGCGGGCTGCCTTGCCGGCCGGCGGCAAGCCGCCTCCGGCGCAGCGCCCGTGCGCGGAGCTCGCCGCCGCGTGCGAAAGGTCCCGCGGCCGCCTCGTGTGCAAGTGTTTCGGGAGCGCTCGGCGGGGGGCGGCTGCGCTACGATGCTCCGCGCCTTTCGTGCGCCCCTCGATGACTCACTCTTTCGCGACCAGCCTCGACGCCCTCGGCGGATGGCGCGCCGCCCTCGGCGAGCGCGTCGACATCCTCTCGAAGTTCCTCGCCGAGCACGACCTGGCCCAGCACGCCGCCGTCGAGCACCTCGAGTCGCTGCGCGAGCGCCTCGGCAACGAGAAGCTGGTCGTCGCCTTCGTCGCCGAGTTCTCGCGCGGCAAGTCGGAGCTGATCAACGCCATCTTCTTCGCCGACACCGGCCGGCGCATCCTGCCCGCGACCCCGGGACGGACGACGATGTGCCCGGTCGAGCTCGGCTGGCGCGGCGACGAGCCGGCCTCGCTCGCCCTGCTGCCGATCGAGACGCGCCTCGAAGGCCTGGCGCTCGGCGAGCTGCGCACCCAGCCGCGCGCCTGGCGCCGCCTCGAGCTCGACATCGACGACCCCGAGCAGCTCGCCCGCTCCCTGATCGAGGTGACGCGCACCGAGTGGGTCAGCGAGGAGCAGGCGCGCGCGCTCGGCTTCTGGGACGATCAGAACCCCGACGACAACCCGCCGGTCGACGACGACGGCAAGGTCGAGGTGCCGGCCTGGCGCCATGCCCTCATCAACTATCCGCACCCGCTGCTGCGCCAGGGCCTGGTCGTCCTCGACACGCCGGGCCTGAACGCGATCGGCGCCGAGCCCGAGCTGACCCTGTCGCTGCTGCCGTCGGCGCATGCCACGGTCTTCATCCTCGGCGCCGACACCGGCGTCACCAAGTCCGACCTGGCGATCTGGCGCGATCACCTCGGCGCGCACACGCCGACCCGGTTCGTCGTGCTCAACAAGATCGACACGCTCGAGGATCCGCTCGTCACGGTCGCCCAGGTCGAGGCGCAGATCGTGCAGCAGCAGCGCGAGACCGCGCGCACCCTCGGCGTGCCGATGGAACGGGTCTTTCCGCTCTCGGCGCGGCAGGCGCTCACCGCCCGGGTCTCGGGCGACGCCGCCGGCGTCGCGGGCAGCCGCCTGCCGATCCTCGAGGCTGCGCTCGGCGCCCAGCTCCTGCCGCAGCGCCGCCAGGTGCTCGAGCAGGTCGTCCAGGAGGGAGCGCAGCAGATCGAGAACCACGTCATCCGGCACATCGGCGACTCGCGCCGCCAGCTCGCCGAGCAGATGCTCGAGCTACGCGGCCTGCGCGGCAAGAACACCGCCAAGGTGCGCCTGATGCTCAAGCGCGTCGATGCCGAGACGGTCGAGTTCGAGGAGTGCACGACGCTGCTGCAAGCGATGCGATCGGTGCACGGCCGGATGCTCAAGGACATGCTGGTCGACCTCTCGTCCGACCGCTTGCGCGACGAGGTCGCCGAGATGCAGGCGTCGATGGGCGCTTCGATCCTCAACCTCGGCGCCAGGCGCGCCTTTCTCGCCCTGTGCGGGCGCCTGCGCGGCCTGCTCTCGTCGGCGCAGCGGCGCAACGGCGAGATCCGCGAGATGCTGGGCGCCTCGTTCGCACGCCTAAACGCCGAGTTCGGCTTCAGCCTGGCGCTCGGCAAGCCACTCGACTTCGACCGCTTCACCAGCGAGCTGCAGCTGATCGAGAGCAACTACGTCCAGTACCTCGGCCTGACCCTGGCCCTGCGCCTGGCGCAGCCGAAGTTCATGGAGCAGTTCCGGCGCATGCTGATCTCCAAGCTGCGCGTCGTCTTCGAGAACGCCAGCAGCGAGCTCGAGCTGTGGAACAAGGCGGTCTCGGCGCAGGTCGACGCCCAGCTGCGCGAGCGCCGCAAGGCCTTCAAGCGGCGCCGCGAGACGCTCGAGAAGATCCAGACGGCAGCCGGTGAGCTCGAGACGCGCCTCGACGAGATCGAGGCCCAGGACCAGCGCCTGGTCCAGTTCCAGGGCCGTGCCAGCGAGTTGACGCAGGGCCTGCGCGAGTACGCGTCGGTGGCGCCGTTCGCCGCCGACTCGGCGCTCGTCACGCTCGACCTTCCGCTCTTCGACGACGCCGTCCCGGTCGACGGCGAAGAAGAAGCGATCCAGCGCCAGGCTTGAGCCGATCGCTCGGCCGCCGGGAGTTCACGAGGCCGGCGTGCGGCGCGGCAGCGCGCCTTGCCCGCGCCGCGCCATGAGCCGTTCCCGCGCTGCGAAGACGAGCTTCTCCGGGCGAGTGATCGACTGGCAGCGCGAGCATGGCCGGCACGACCTGCCCTGGCAGGGCCGCGATCCCTACCGCGTCTGGCTCTCCGAGGTGATGCTGCAGCAGACCCAGGTCGGCACCGTCCTCGCCTATTTCGACCGCTTCGTTGCCCGCTTCCCCGACCTGCGCTCATTGGCGGCGGCGAGCAGCGACGAGGTGCTCGCGCTCTGGAGCGGGCTCGGCTACTACAGCCGGGCGCGCAACCTCCATCGCGCCGCCCGCGTCATCGTCGACGTGCACGGCGGCGAGCTCCCGCGCAGCAGCGTAGCGCTGGCGACGCTGCCCGGCATCGGTCGCTCGACCGCAGCGGCGATCGCCGCGTTCTCGTTCGGCGAGCGGGTCGCGATCCTCGACGGCAACGTCAAGCGGGTGCTGGCGCGCGTGCTCGCGTTCGGCGCCGACCTGGCCGAATCGTCCGCCCAGCGCCGGCTCTGGGACGAGGCGACCGCGCTGCTGCCGGCGCACGACATCGAGGCCTACACGCAAGGGTTGATGGACCTCGGCGCGACCCTGTGCAGCGCGCGCCGACCGGCCTGCCTGCTCTGCCCGGTGCAGGACCTCTGCCGGGCGGCGCAGACCGGCACCCAGGAGCGCTACCCGGTCAAGTCGCGCCGGCTGAAGCGAGGCCGGCGCGAGAACGTCTGGCTCGACGTCCGCTGGCGCGGTCAGGTCTGGCTGGTGCGGCGGCCGCAGAGTGGCGTCTGGGCTGGCCTGTGGAGCCTGCCTGAGCTCGTCTCGCCGGCCGCCCTCGACACGGCCACCGCCGGCTGGCCGGGTCGGGCCGAGGTCGAGGCCCCGTTCACCCACGTGCTGACGCACTTCGACTGGATCCTGCAGCCGGTCCGCTGGACCTTTCCGGCCCGGACCGCGGCTGCCACGCTGGCGGCGCTGGCGACGGCCTGGCCGAGCGGGCGCTGGTTCGAGCCCGACGCGGCCCGCGCCCTCGGCCTGCCCGCCCCGCTGAAGAAGCGACTCGCCGCGGCCTGGTAGCCAGCCAGTGGTCTGCGCACCCACAAGGACCCGCTGACAGGCCCTGGGCTCAGTGCGTGGAGTGCCGGGTGCGCAGCAAGGAATCGACGATGTCGAGACGGGCGACCGGATCGGCCAGGGTCAGCAGGCGGTGTCGGGCGTCGACCGGCAGAGGCAGCAGCTCGCACCAGCGGTTCGCGACCCAGCCCGCGCTCGCGAAGCGGTGCGGCTCCAGGAACGGGCGGGCGCCCTGGGTCGAGAGCGCCGCGACCGCGTCGGCCAGGCTCTTCACGACGTTGGCGTGGCTCGCCCCGGGCGCGATCTCCGGATCGCTGTCGAGGCCGGTCGCGTCGCCGAGCCAGAGGCCGTCGGCTGCCTGGCGCGTCGCGCCGAGGGCGAAGCGCTGCGTTCCACGGCAGCGCACCAGCAGGATGTTGGTCTGGGCGCTGTCGACCTCGATCAGCTCGGCCAGCGTGCCGGCGTCGTGCATCGCCACGGCCTCGTCGGAGACACGCGCTTCCCGGCCGGTCTTCAGCGCCACGACCCCGAACGGGCGCTGCTGGCGCATGCAGCGAGCCATCAGGTCGAGGTAGCGCGCCTCGAAGATCTTCAGCTCGAGCAGGCCGTCGGGAAAAAGCACCGTCTGCAGCGGGAACAGCGGCAGCGCAGCGTCCGGCAGGAAGGCGGCCGTCACTCGCTGGCGAGCTCGCGATGGCGGACCAGCGGCGCCGCGTCCCCGGCGAAGCGCTCGGCGAGCCGCTCGGCAAACCAGACCGAGCGATGCTGGCCGCCGGTGCAGCCGATCGCGACGGTGAGGTAGGCGCGCTGGTCGGCCTTGAAGGCGGGCAGCCAGCGGCGCAGGAAGACGACGATCCGCTCCAGCATCTCGACCACCTCGGGCTGCGCCGCCAGGTACCCGGCGACCGCGGTGTCGCGGCCGGTGAGCGCACGCAGCTCGCTCACGTAGTGCGGGTTCGGCAGGACCCGGACGTCGAACACGTAGTCGGCGTCGAGCGGGACGCCGTGCCGGTAGGCGAAGCTCTCGAAGACCAGGGTGAGCCGGCTGTCGGGGGCGCGCACCAGCTCGCGCATCCAGGTGCGCAGCTGGGCCGGGCGCAGCTGGCTGGTGTCGACGACGGTGGAGACCTCGCGCAGGTCGGCGAGCAGCTCGCGCTCGAGCTCGATCGCCTCGACCAGGGCGCCGCGATCGGCGAGCGGATGGGCGCGGCGCGTTTCCGAGAAGCGCCGCACCAGTGCCGAGGTGGTGGCGTCGAGGAAGATCGCGTAGACCGTGACGCCTTCGCTCTTCAGCTGCGCGAGCAGCGGCAGCAGGTGCGGCAGCGAGCTGGCGCTGCGCACGTCGACGGCGATCGCGATGCGCCGGTCGCGCCGTTGCTGCTCGAGGCGAAGGAAGTCGCGCACCAGCTCGGGCGGCAGGTTGTCGACGCAGAAGAAGCCCGCGTCCTCGAGCGCGTGCAACGCCACCGACTTGCCCGAGCCCGAGATGCCGGTGACGAGGACGATCTCGCGGGGGGCGGGGTCGCTCATCCTTTCGGAAGGGTCGGGGTGGCTCATGGCGCGGCCTTGCGGCCGCGTGCCGCGGGCCGGTCGATGGCGCTCGAGGAGAGCATTTCCTGGGCGTGGGCGAGGCTGGTCGACGAGAGCTTCTCGCCGCCCAGCATGCGCGCGATCTCGGCGACGCGCGTCTCGCCAGCGACGGCGTCGACGGCGCTGCGCGTGCGGCCTTTCTCGGTCTGCTTCGAGACCACGAAGTGGCGGTCGGCGCAGGCCGCGACCTGCGGCAGGTGGGTGACGGCGAGCACCTGGCGGTCCCGGCCCAGCTGCTTCATCAGGCGGCCGACGGTCTCGGCGACCGCACCGCCAATGCCGGCGTCGACCTCGTCGAAGATAAGCGTGCCGGGCGCGTCGGCGCCGGCGTCGAGCTCGCTCGCCACCACCGCCACCGAAAGGGCGATCCGCGACAGCTCGCCGCCCGAAGCCACCTTGGCGAGCGGCCGCGGCGACGTGCCGGCGTGGCCGGCGACCAGGAACTCGGCCGACTCGAGGCCGAACGATTGCGGCGCATCGGTCGCCTGCAGGGCGACCTCGAAGCGGCCGCCGGCCATGCCGAGCTGCTGCATGGCGCGCGTGACCGACGCGGCCAGGCGCGGCGCCGCCGCGCGCCGCGCCGCCGAAACCTGCCGGGCCGAAGAGTCGTAGGCGCCGCGTGCTGCTTCGCTGGCGGCGCGCAGGGCGTCGAGGTCGGCGGCGGCGTCGAGCGCGCGCAGCTCGCTTCGCCACTGGGCGAGCAGGGCGGGAAGTTCGGCCGGTGGCCGCCGGTAGCGGCGCGCCAGGCCGACCCAGGCTGACATCCGCTCATCGAGCGCGCGCAGGCGCTCCGGGTCGAGCTCGGTGCGGTCGAGGTAGCCGGACAGCGTATGCGCCGCGTCGCGCAGCTGCGCCTGGGCGCCCTGCAGGGTAGCGATGGTCGCCGCGAGGCGGGTGTCGAAAGCGGCGACGCCCTGCAGCGCATCGATGGCCGCGCCGACCTGCGTCTCGGCAGTGGACGCCGATTCGCCGTCGCTGCCGGCGACCGCTGCCTGCGCGGCGCACGCCGCATCGATCAGCGACTGCGCATTGGCCAGGCGCGAGTGCTCGGCGTCGAGCCCGGGCCATTCGTCGTCGCCGGGCGCGAGCTTGTCGACTTCGCCGACCTGCCAGGCGAGCCGTTCACGCTCGCGCTCGAGCTCGCCCTGCTTTGCACTCGCCGCGGCGAGCGCGTCGCGGGCGTCGCGCCAGGCGGCCCAGCGGGCGGCGAGCGGCCGGGCGTCGATCTGCGCATGGGCGTCGAGGATGGCGCGCACCGCGGGCGCGCGGGTCAGGCTCTGCCACGCGTGCTGGCCGTGGATGTCGACCAGCGCCTCGCCCGCCTCGCGAAGCTGCGCGACCGTCGCCGCGCCGCCGTTGATCCAGGCCCGGCTCTTTCCCTGCGCGTCGATGCTGCGCCGGACCAGCAGGCGGCCGGCGGCGTCGGCATCGGCTTCGAAGCCGGCCTCGCCGAGCCACGCCGCCAGCGATGCCGGGGCGTCGAACTCGGCCGAGATGTCGGCGCGGGCCGCGCCCTCGCGCACCACCCCGGCATCGCCGCGCCCGCCGAGCGCGAGCTGCAGCGCGTCGACGAGGATCGATTTTCCGGCGCCGGTTTCGCCGCTGAGCACGGTCAGGCCCGACGCGAACTCGATCTCGAGCGCGTCGACGATCACGAAGTCGCGGATCGACAGGCGGTGCAGCATGGCTCGCTTACGCGACGGCCGGGCGCCGGGCCGTCCCGAGGCCGGCCACGCCCCAAGGGCCGCGAAGCGGCCCTTTCGGTCCCCGGGGGGCAGCGAACCAAGTGAGGCGCCATCGGGCTCTCATACGCCGGAGGCCCAATGCAGCTTGCCGCGCAAGGTGGCGAAGTAGCTCCAGCCGCGCGGATGCAGGAAGCGCGCCCGATGCGCCGAGCGGCGCACCCAGATCCGGTCGCCGTGCATCAGGCTGGTCAGCGACTGCATGTCGAAGTTCACGCTGGCGTCGCGGCCGGCAACGATCCCGATCCCGACCTCGCCGGAATCGGGCACGACGATCGGCCGGTTCGACAGGTCGTGCGGCGCGATCGGCACCAGCGCCCAGCCGGCGATCCCCGGGTGCAGGATCGGCCCGCCGGCCGAGAGCGCGTAGGCGGTCGAGCCGGTCGGCGAGCCGACGATCAGGCCGTCGGCGCGCAGGTTGGCGACGAACTCGCCGTCGATCTCGATCTTCAGCTCGACCATGCCGGCGGTCGCGCCGCGGCTGACGATCACGTCGTTGAGGGCGAGGCTCTCGAAGATCGTCGCGCCTTCGCGGCGCACGCCGCCTTCCAGCATGGCGCGCTGCTCTTCGTCGTATTCGCCTTCGAGGACAGGCGCCAGCCTGGCCTCGAACTCGCCGAACGCGATATCGGTGATGAAGCCGAGCCGGCCCTGGTTGATGCCGACCAGCGGGATGTCGTGGCGGGCCAGCTGGCGGGCGATGCCGAGCATCGTGCCGTCGCCGCCGAGGACGACGGCGATGTCGCAGGCCTTGCCCAGCGCCTCGGCGTCGAGGGTGGGAAAGGCGTCGATGCCGGTGTTGCGCGCGGTCTCCTTCTCGATCGAGACCGCGACCCCGCGCTCGACCAGAAACCGGGCGATCGCGCCCAGCTCTTCGCGGATGCCGCCGGAGTTGAATTTGCCGACGAGCGCAGCGTGCCGGAAGCGGGTCGACATTCGCGGGATTACACCACAGCGACCCTGTTTTACCTCGGGGGAGCGAGAGCTGAACCGGTCGCTTCGGGGCCTGCGAGGACTCATAATCCGTCGGCCGTTGGCTCGATCCCCGCACGGCCTGTCAATCGCGATCGGGCGCCCCGCTGCCGACTCGCGAAGCTGGGTGAATTGCATTGCGTGCGTTCCTTGTCGCTCTTTTGGCACTCGCCGGCATCCAGGCTGTCCACGCGGCCGCACTGGCGGGCGGCCGTTTCGTCGAAGCAGACGGCTGGAAGGCGCGCATCACGGTGGACTGTCTCCTCAAGGACAAGGTCTGCGGCAGCTTTCGCTACGAGACGCTCGACTGCGAAGGCGACCTGATCTACACCGGCGAAACGGCCACCGGCTTCGCGTTCCGCACCGAGCTTCGCGCCGGACGCTGCCTGCCGGCTTGCACGGTTCAGGTCTCGAGCGACTTCAGGCGCTATGCGGAGGTATGCAAGGACAGTCGGCACGAAGGCACCTTGACGGCGGCGAATGTCGCAACGGTCACGGCCGCAGTCACGGCCGCGCCCGAAGCGGCCCGTGCGGTGCCGATCCCTCGCGCGGCCCCGGCCGCCAGATTGACGGGGCAGGTGCACTACAAGTGGGACAACGGCGACGTGTTCGACGGCCGGATGCTCGACGGCAAGCGTAGCGGCAAGGGGCGATTCGTCTGGGCCAGCGGGCAGACCTACGACGGCGACTGGCGCGACGACGTGGCGGTCGGCGAGGGCACCATGGTCTTCGTCAACGGCGATCGCTACCAGGGTCAGGTGAAGGACGGCGAGCCCCATGGCCGCGGCAAGATGCAATTCTCGCGAGGCGACACCTACGAGGGCCAGCTCGACCGAGGCATCGCCGACGGGGAGGGCAGCTTCACGGAGAAGGACGGCAGCCGCTACACGGGCCAATGGAAGGCCGGCCTCAAGAGCGGCCGCGGCAGCTACGCCTGGGCTCACGGCCAACGCTATGAAGGGCAGTGGGTCGCCGACCGGGCCGAAGGCACGGGAACCATCGTGTTCGCCAATGGCGACCGGTACGACGGTCCGGTCAGCAACGGCATGGCTCAGGGCAAGGGCGTCAGGATCACCGCGTCGCAGGACCGCTATGAAGGCGACTTCGTCCAGGGCGAAGCGCAGGGCCAGGGCGTCTATCGATGGAAGAACGGCGAGGCCTATGCGGGCAGCTGGCAGAAGGGCAAGAAGGTCGGCAAGGGCCGCTACACCTGGGCCAACGGCGACTACTGGGAAGGGGAGTTTGCCGACGACAAGAAGACCGAGATCGGTCGCCAGTACTTCACGCCGAGCCTGGTCGCTTCCGCCGCCGAGGCCACCAATCTCGCCAGGCAGGCGGACGCGCTGGCGAGCCCTACCGACGCCAACGCCGGCCGTCCGCAAGCCGCGAAAGGCGATGACAAGTCGCCCGACCGCACCAGGCTGCTCGCCATTCCGATGGTTGCCAGGGAGCTGCGCGATTGCGTGCGCAAGCAGGGCATCGACTGCGCCGCGCGGGTGATCGACGACGTGCTGAGCGACTCCTTGCAGGCGCACAAATGGCAAGCGGTGGCGACCGAGAAAGGCGCCAGAGACAAGGGGCCGGTATTCGAAGTCGACGCCAACTCGGTCCTGGAAGGCGGAGAAGTCTTCTCCTGGCTGCGCTCTGGCGATGGCAACCGGGCTCGCAACATCGGCATCAAGTACGCCTGCCGCCCGCAGACGCTGGAGATCCAGCTGGTCTACAACTGCACGGGCGGCCAGGCCTGCAAACTCGACCCGAACATCGACAAGTACGCGGGCAAGGTCATTCCGGCAGCAGAGATCCGCAGCTGGTTCAAGGATGCATGCGAACGCTGATGCATCCGGTTGGCGCGACATCGGTGGATTCCGGGGCGGGACCACACCGTGGATGAAGAGCGCGCCCACGCCCGAACCCAGGTGATCGGCGCGCCTGCGCCCCAGGCCCCGACGACACGCCTGCACCAGAACGCGCTGCCGGTCGGCGCCAAGCTGGGCGAGTTCGAGATCATCGACCTGGTCGGTGAAGGTGGTTTCGGCATCGTCTATCTGGCCCAGGATCACTCGCTGCATCGCAAGGTTGCCCTGAAGGAGTACATGCCCGCCCTGCTGGCCTTGCGCGGGCAGGACACCTCGGTGTCGGTACGCTCGGAGCGCGATCGCCCGACCTTCGAGACCGGCTTGCGAAGCTTCGTCAACGAGGCGCGCATGCTCGCCCAGTTCGATCACCCCGCGCTGGTCAAGGTGTACCGCTTCTGGGAGGCCAACGGCACGGCCTACATGGTCATGCCCTTCTTCAGCGGGCAGACCTTGCAGGACGCTCTCAAGCAGCGCGCCGACCCGCCGGACGAAGCCTGGATACGCAAGATCCTGTGGCCGATCATGGACGCGCTGGCGATCATCCATGCGGATCAGGTCTACCACCGCGACATCGCGCCCGACAACATCATGCTGCTCGCCGACGAGCGCCCGGTGCTGCTCGACTTCGGTGCGGCCCGGCGCGTCATCAGCGACATGACGCACGCACTGACGGTGATCCTCAAGCCCGGCTATGCGCCGATCGAGCAATACGCCGACATGCCGGGCATGAAGCAGGGCCCGTGGACCGATGTGTACGCCCTGGCGGCGGTCATGTATTTCATGATCCTCAGGCGCAAGCCGCCGCCCGCGGTGAGCCGCCTGATGCAGGACAGCTACGAGCCGCTGACGAGCAGCGATGCGGCAGCTCGCTACAGCCGCGCGTTTCTGCAGGGCATCGACAGGTGTCTCAACGTCAAGGCAGGAGAACGTCCACAGAGCATCGCGGCCATGCGCGAAGCGCTCGACACCGCCAGCACCCCCGCCTCGCCTGAAGCACCGCCGCCGGAAGTGCCTGCGGAGAACACCGTAACCGCGGTTCCCGCGCCCGACGCCGCTGCCGACATCGCGCTCGACCTCGACGCCGCCGACGTGCCCGAAAGCGTCGACATCTATTCGGACGTCGTCGTTGCGCCAGTACCCGCCGGCAACGGCAAGCTGCCGCTGATCGTCGGCGCTGCGCTCGCTCTTTCGGCACTCGTTGCCGGTGTTGCGTACTACGCCGCGCGCCCTGCGCCGGCCGCTCCGGCAACCGCCGCCCCTGTGGTCGCCGTCGTACCCGCGGCCAGGACGCCCAGCGCCCCTGCCGCCGCGCCCGCGCCCGCGCCCGCGCCCGCGCCGCCGCCGCGCATTGCGAGCCTGGCCGCGGCCACCGTTGCGGCGCTTGCCGCCGCGGATCCGCGTCTGTCGATCACGCTCGATGCGCCGGCCAGCGTCGTGGTCGGCAACGATCTGAAGCTGTCGGTACGCAGCAAGTCAGACGGTCTGCTGTATCTGTTCGCCTGGGATCAGGCAAGCGACAGGATCTATCGAATGGCACCCGACGCGAAGGACGGCGGCAACGCGATCAAGGCCAATGGCAGCCTTGGCTTCACGCACAAGGATGCCGTGAGCGGCGCCGCCAGGGAGCCGCTCGGCAACTGGCGCGTCATTTCGATGCTGTCGGAAAGGCCGCGCGACTTTTCGAGCGCGGCGTTCGGCCAGGAAGGTGACCTTCTCGTCGCCGAGCGCGGCGCGCTCGAGAGCAAGCTGGCGGCAGGCGGCCTGGCGAGCCTGTTCGGCACGCCGCAGTGCCCGGCGGGAGAGAACTGCGAGGACCATTTCGCGGTCAGTGTCGCGAACATCGCCCGGGAGGCCGCCCCGCCTCCCCCCGCCGCCAGGCGCGCCTCGGCCACCAAGCCTGCGCCCCGAAAGGCGCCCGGCTCCGAGCGCGACTACATGAAGCGGTTCGACCAGGATCTCGACAAACTGCTCGGCAAGTAGGCGCTGCGGCGCGCGGGAATACACCACGGCGCCCCTTTGTGCCGCGCGCGAAAATGGCCCTGCTACCCTTCCCGAACCATGTTGGATGACCGCGCCAGGACCCTGCTGAAAGCACTGGTCGAACGCTATATCGCCGACGGCCAGCCCGTCGGCTCGCGCACGCTTTCGCGCGCCAGCGGCCTCGAGCTCTCGCCGGCGACGATCAGGAACGTGATGGCCGACCTCGAGGAGCTCGGCCTGATCGCCAGCCCGCACACCAGCGCCGGGCGCATTCCGACGGCGCGCGGCTATCGGCTGTTCGTCGACACCATGCTGACCGCCCAGCCGACCCAGCTGCCCGACGGGCGAGACGCGGCGTTCGAGGCGCACCTGCACGCCGACCAGCCGCAGCGCGTGATCGCCAATGCGGCGCAGCTGCTGTCCAGCCTGTCGAGCTTCGTCGGCGTCATCACCGCGCCGAAGAAGCCGAGCGTGTTCCACCACATCGAGTTCATGCGCCTGTCCGAGAGGCGCGTCCTGGTCATCATCGTCGCCCCCGACGGCGACGTGCAGAACCGCGTCATCTTCACCACCCACGACTACACCTCTTCGCAACTGCAGGAGGCCAGCAACTACCTGACCGCGCATTACGGCGGCCGCACCCTCGAAGAGGTGCGCGAGCGGCTGAAGAGCGAGGTCGATGCGATCCGCAGCGAGATCACGGCGCTGATGCAGGCGGCGGTGCAGGCCGGCAGCGAGGCGATCGCCGAGAGCCACGAGCAGGTCGTGATCGCCGGCGAGCGCAACCTGCTCGCCGTGCAGGACTTCTCCAGCGACATGGGGAGCTTGCGCAAGCTGTTCGACCTGTTCGAGCAGAAGACCCAGCTGATGCGCTTGCTCGAGGTCTCGAGCCGGGCCGAGGGCGTGCGCATCTACATCGGTGGCGAGAGCATGGTCGTGCCGTTCGAGGAGCTGTCGGTGGTCTCGTCGCCCTACGAAGTGGACGGCAAGGTGGTCGGCACGCTCGGCGTGATCGGTCCGACCCGGATGGCCTACAGCCGGATGGTCCAGATCGTCGACATCACCTCGCGCCTGGTCAGCAACGCGCTGAGCGCGAAGTAGCGAGGATCCCCTGCAATGCCGAGCCGAGAGCGCGTCCGGGACTTCGTCGCCGCGGTGCTGGCACGGGACTTCGTGCAGTCGATCCGCGACTTCTACGCCGAGGACGCGACCGCGCAGGAGAATTTGAAGCCACCGCGGGTCGGCCGCGAGGCGCTGATCGCGCACGAGCAGCAGACGCTCGACTCGATGGGCGACGTGTCGCCCCACCTGACCACCCTGCTCGTCGACGGCGACCGCGTCGTCATCGGCTGGCGCTTCGACATGACCGGCCACGACGGCGTGACCCGGCGCCTCGACGAGCTGTCGCTCCAGACCTGGCGCGGCGACCGGATCGCCAGCGAGCGCTTCTTCTACGACCCGGCGACGATCCTGCCGGTCGAGAGCGGCGGCTGAGCGTTTGTGCCGCCCGCGTCGAGGTCGCGTGCGAAGATTCCGGCAAGGGCCGTTAGCTCAGTCGGTTAGAGCAGAGGACTCATAATCCTTTGGTCGTTGGTTCGATCCCAACACGGCCTACCAGTCGAGACCCGGAGCGTGCGCGGCCCGACCCCCTCGACACCCTGCAAATGACGGAAGTCGAGCTCAAGTTCAGTGTCGACCCGCTGCGTGCGGAGGCGGTCGACGCGGCGCTGCGGCGGCTCGGGGCGAAGCGGGTGACGATCGAGTCGATCTACTTCGATACCGAGGACCGCCGCCTGGCCGAAGCGGGCCTGTCGTTGCGCTTGCGGCGCATCGGCCGTGCCTGGGAGCAGACCCTGAAGGCGCCCGGTTCCCATGCCGCCGAGCGTGCCGAGGAAACCGTGCCGCGGCGCGGCCGGTGGGACGGCGAAGGCCCGCCGATCCAGCCGCAGTTGCATGCCGGAACGCCAGCCGGCGCCGAGCTCGCGCACCTGTCTGGAAAGGCCGGGCTCGCGGGCGACGCGCTGCGGTCGGTGTATTCCAGCGTGATCGTCCGGCGCAGCGTCGAGGTCCGGATCGGCGATGCACGCGTCGAAGTCGCCTTCGATCGGGGCGTGATCCGCGCCGGCGAAAGGGCCGTGGACGTCTGCGAGGTCGAGTACGAGATCAAGGCCGGCGATGCGCAGGCCTTGTGCGCAGTGGCGCGCACCGGGGTCCTGGAACATGGCATGTGGTGGAACCCGCTGTCCAAGGCCGTGCGGGGCGACCGCCTGCTGCGCGGCACCGACGTCGCACCGGCGACGCGAGCCGCTCCCGCCGGCGTCGTGCGGGGCCTGTCCGGGCCGGCGCTGGTGAGGACGACGTTGAAGTCCTGTCTCGATCAGGCGCTCGCGAACGCCGGCGAGATCGTTGCGGGTCACCACGATGCGGAGCCGATCCACCAGCTTCGAGTCGGCTTGCGTCGCCTGCGCACGGTGTCGCGGGAACTCGGGGCCGTCGGCGAATTCGGCGACCAGGCCTGGGCGCTGGCCGTGGGCGAAACCCTCCGAGCCCTCGGCGAATACCGCGATCGCCAGACGGTCGCGACCTCGATGCAGGATCGACTGACCGCCGCCGGGTCGCCGCAGCCGGCGATCGCCGCAGCGCGCGCCGATGCGCCGGACCCGGTCTCGGTCGTCCACGGCGCGCAGTTCCAGTGCGCCCTGCTCGACGTCTTCAGCCGCACGCTGGAGCCGTCCCCGGCCCAGGCGTGGGCGGCACCGCGCGGCCGTGCGAACGAAGTCGGCGCCGACGAGGCCTTGCGCCTGGTGGCGGCCCGCTTCGATGCCTTGCATCGCCTGGTCCAGCGCAGCGCAAAGCGCTTCGAACGGCTCGACGCCGACCGGCAACATGGCGTGCGCAAGCGCGTCAAGACCCTGCGTTACCTGGCAGAGATCCTGTCTCCGCTGTACCGGACGCGCGCCGTGGAGCGCTACCTCGCCAGGCTTCGTCCTGCGCAGGATGCGCTGGGCGCCCATGTCGACACCCTCGTGGCCTTGCGGATGGCGCGCGAGGCCGCGCAGGGGGGTGACGGCGCTGCCTGGTTCAACGTCGGTTGGCTCAGCGCGCAGTTGCCGGCGAGTGCGCGCCGGTGTCGCGATGCACTGCGGCAAGCGGCGGGAGCCCGGCCCTTCTGGTGACGTGCAAAGGGCTGAACGGCCCATGCAAGAGGCGACAGGCGTGCCGACCGCAGCCTCCCGCCCTTGCCCAGGCGCCTACTGGCCCGCCTTGTGCAGCACGATCTCCCGATACACCGTCAGCCCCAGGAAGACCGTCGAGTACATCAGGTAACCCGTGAGCACGTTGCGCCCACGCATCGGCGAGCGTCTGGCCAGCGCGCGCCGGCCGAGCCACGGAAAGCGGATCACTGCGCCGGTGAGCCGCTCGAGCTTGCGAAGGTTGGGCGCGATCGCGGCGTCGAACGAGGTGACGCCGCGGCTTTCCAGGCCGACCCGGCGCGCGGCATCGACGATGTCGTCGACGAGCTGGAAGCTTTCGAGTGCCACGCCCTTGGCGACCAGCTCCGCGGCGAGGGCCTCTTCGGCCGAAAAGGTCTCGGGCCGGCGACCGAGGTAGCCGTCGAACAGGGTGAACGTGCCGCCGGGCCGCAGCACCCGCGCCACCTCCGCCATCGCTTTCTGCAAGTCTCGCGCGTAGCAGAACGCCTCGATCGCGTAGACATGGTCGAAGCTGCGATCGGCGTAGGGCAGGACGTGGAAGTCGCCCTGGGTGAGGGTGACGTTGTTCAGCCCCAGTGCCTCGAGGCGCTTCCGGGTCAGGCCGGAATGGGTCGGCGTCAGATCGATGCCGGTGAAGCGCACCTCGGGAAACCGGGCGGCGAGGTGCGCCAGGTTGAAGCCCTGGCCGAATCCGAGCTCGAGCACATCGTGCGGCGGCCGCGCCGGCCACGCGGCGGCGATCCGGCCGAGCTGGCCGTAGAAGCCCTTGGCGTCGAAGCGGCCCTCCGGGCTGATCGCCAGATGCATGGCCCCTTCGCGCGAGTGATGCTTGCGGTAGGCCGGCGAGCACTCCTCGTAGTAGGCGATGACCTGGTCGGCGCCGAGACCTTCGGCACGGATCTTCCCGACGCTGAAGACCTGGTCGACCTTGCGCAGGCGCCGGCTCAGGTCCGCGAGGCTGGGTACGCGCCGAAACGGGAAGGAAAGGGCCATGCGGTGCGGGTGCGGGTGAGGTCGATACGGCTGCCGCGATTGTCACTTGGCACGCCATGCGATGGCCGCAGCGGCTCGCGCGGCAGCTCTACGGTCGCGGCGGGTCGACTCCCACCCCGGCCGTTCCGCACGGTGCCGTGTCTGCCCTCCGCGCTCGGTCAGTCGTCGACCTTGACCTTGCTCGCCACGAGCACGCCGTTGACCAGCGAGCCCTGAACGTCGACCTTGCTTCCGGAGAGGGTCTGCGGGCTGGCGCCGCCGAAGTAGGTCGAGGCCGTCCACGCCACGCTCACGACCGTGCCGCGCTCGGTCGTCAGGGCGAAGCGCATGGCGGCGAGATCGACGGCACCGGCAATGCCTTCACGCTCGACCGTTCCATCGGACGGCTCGTTCTCGCATTGGACGGTCTTCGCCGCGACCCCGCTGCTGGCGAGCGAGCCTGCGACTTCTACGTACAGGCCGTTCGCGAGGCCGGTTGCCGGGCACCCCTGCAAGGAAGCGCCGCTCGCATCGACGACGACATCGCGCACCGTGAACCGGCTCGTCGCCGCGTCGTAGGCGCTGATGTTGCCGTGCAGCTCCGCCTCGTCCTGCGCATCGTCATCGCGGATCGCGATGCTCGAGGCCGTCAGCGATCCGTCGCCGGCGATCGCGCCCCGGACCTGGACGTATTGCCCGTTCGCGATGGCGGGAGTCGCGGGCGAGACGGCGGCGCTCGAATAATTCACCCTCAGTGCACCGAGCATCAGCGTGCGCGCGGTGGTGTCGAGCTGCGAAACCGTTCCGCTGATGTAGTCATCGAGCGCGTGCGCCTGCAGGGAGCGGACGCGGATCTGCGCCGCCCGCAAGCGCGGCGCGCCTGCGCCGGTGGCCAGCAGCGTGGCCGGCACGGCGAGCAGGGTCACGGCCTGGCCATTGACCAGCACCGATCCGGCCGGTACGAGCGAAGCGCCGATGGCGTCGACGCCGAGGGCGGCGAGGGCAAACGCCGGATTGCTGCCTCCGGCGAGGCCGGTGACGATGCCGGAGACGCTCAGATAAGCCGGCGCCGTGGCGAGCTTGTCGACGCGGGTCGCCTGGACGAGATAGGACGCGCCTTCCTGGACGAGCACGCCGTGGACCTCGACCGAGTCGCCGGCGCGCAAGTCGGAGGTCTGGAGGTAGCCGCCGCCGAACTGCGTGGTCGGCCCCGAGCCCCCTCCGGCATTGACGGCGACGGTCTGGCCGAGCATCGTGAAGCGGCCACGGGCCACCCCGGTCGCAACCGGCCCGGACAGGGCCGTATCGATACGCACCAGGCTCGCGACGCCTGCGACGGTGTACTCCACGGCCACGCGGTCGCCCAGCTTGATCTCCGCGAGCGCGTCGACCCCGGGTGCCACTTCGCGCACCACCCGTGCCTCGCGGTCGTCGTACGGCACACCATCGACGATGACGCTGCCGAAGCCGTTGACCGTGCCGATGGCCACGCCCTTGTCGAGGTAGCCGGTTCCGCCGGAGCCGACCCCGCCGCCTCCGCCGCACCCACCCAGGGCTGCCAGAGCGAGCAATGCGCACAGTGCCGTCGTGCGCCCGTCCGGGTCGAAGAGTCGTTTCATGGCGTGGTCCGTTTCGAACGTGTGCGCTTCGGTGGGGCCGGTTGCGGCGGCGGAGCGGCGGGATCAACAACCGGCTCGCTGAAGAAATAGACGCCGAAGCGCATGCGCATGTCGCCGTCCCCCGCTGCGTCGTGATCGACGCGCTCGCGGGCGCGCGTCACGACCGCCTCGAAGGCATGCGCCCAGGCGGCCCGCGCGGCGGTGTGCAGGATGTCGATCGATTCCGGTGTCATGCCATCGGCGTAGATGCTCTGCTCGAGGAGGCGGGGCGCGTCCGACGTGAGGTTGCTCACGGCGGCGGCGATGTGGTCAGACGCATTGGAGGAGAACAGGGCGGTCATCTCGTCGAGCCGCGGCGACGGGACGAACGAATCCCCGAGCACGAGGACGCGCTCGCCGTCGAGGCCGACCTGGCCGAGCCGGAGCAGCTCGTCGAGCACGGCGCGCGGATGCACGTCGTTCGACAGCTCGCGGCACAGCGACTCGAAGCTTCGCCCGGCCCCGGCTCGCGGCAACGCACGCGGTTTGCCGTCCTTGGTGCGATAGCGCCGGTCGGTCAGCCAGCGTGTGAAGACCTGCGACGACAAGGGCGGCCGAGGCGTCGGCCGGGGGGCCGCGGGGCTTCGGCCGAGCTCGCGCACATCCTTGCGGTGCACGCCCGACAGCAAGCTCAGCGACGACTGGGTCGGCCGGGTGTCGGCCCGCTCTAGTTCGCCGCTCGCCGCAGCGACGAATACCGGCTTCAGCAACTCGGCGAAGGCCGGGTAGGAAACGCCCTGGCGCAACAACCACAAGGCGATCGGCGCCATCAGCGTTGCCGCTTCGCGCAGGGCGAGCGCGGTGCGCTCCGGCGTCGGCTGCACGTGGGCCGGAGCCGGGTGAGGGCGGTTCTCAGGCGCAGCGCGCTTCATCTGGTGGAGAAGTGGGGTTCCGGTTCGGGTCGGCGACGGCGCGATTCCTGGCGCACCAACATTCTCCGCAGGGGCGGCCAACGGTTCGTAACACCTTCGACACAGGCTCGATTTCAATCTGGGATCATTTCCCATATTATCACTTCATGGATCGCTTTTCGCAACTGTCGCGTTCTCCCCGTTCGAGACCGCCGGCGTCGTCTTCTGCCGTGGGTCGTCTGCTCGCCATTGCGCTGCTCGGACTTGCCCTCCCGTTCGCGGCGCGAGCCGACAACCCGGCCGGCGGCGCGTCGCTGTATGCGACGCACTGTGAAAGCTGTCACGGCGCTTCCGCGCTGACGAGCAACGTGAGCAAGATCTACAACGGCCGCAACGCCCGCAGCGTCATCGACTCGGCGATCAACAGCGTGAGCGACATGAGACCCCTGCGCCCGGCCTTCCCGGCCGGCGGCAGCGCGCTGGCCGACGTCGCGGCCTACCTCGGCAACACGCCGGCGGCGCCGAGCTTCGCGACCACGGCCGTGGGTGCCACGAGCGCAGCGCAGACGGTCACCGTCGCGGCCAGCCTGAAGAGCGGCAACAGCATCAGCGGGCTCGCGATCGCCACGACCGGCGACTTCGCCCGATCCGGCGGCACCTGCGGCGCGGCGGTCGGCACCGGCACCAGCTGCACGGTGCTCGTCACGTTAACGCCGACCGCGAGCGGCGCGCGCAGCGGCTCGCTCAACGTATCGCACTCCAAGACGCTGACGCCGATCGGGATCGCATTGAGCGGTACCGGCGGCGCCGCGGCGACGGCGCCTGTCGCCGCGATCGCGCCGCTGTCGGTCGCGCTGGCGGCCACGCCGGTCGGCGCCACCAGCGCGGCGCAGAACGTCACGGTCAGCAACACCGGAACCGCGGCACTGTCGCTTACGGCCGTCTCGCTGGACAACCTTGTCGACTTCGCGATCGCAGGCGGTACCTGCAGCGCGGGCACCATCGTTGCAGCCGGATCCAGCTGCACCGTCTCGCTGGCCTTTCGGCCGGCCGCGGGTGCCGTCGGCGCGCGCAGCAGCACCCTCTCGATCGCGCACAACGCCGCCGGCGGCACGACCAGCGTCGCCCTGAGCGGCAACGCCACGGCCCCTGCCGCGCCGGCGGCCGCGCTCACCACCTCGCTGGTCTTCGGCAGCGTCAATGTCGGCACCGCGAGCCCGGCGCAGACGGCAACCTTGTCGAACAACGGCACCGCAGCGCTGCTGATCGCTACCCTTTCGACCGGCAGCAGCGAGTTCCCGGTGTCCGGCGGCAGTTGCGTGACCGGTGGCTCGGTCGCTGCGGGCGCAGGCTGCACCGTCAATCTCTTCTTCCGCCCGACCGCGGCCGGAGCTCGCAGCGCGAACCTGGTCGTGACGCACAACGCGGGCGGTGGACAGAGCAGCGCCAGCCTGTCGGGCACGGGCGTGGCGCTCAACCCGGTGATCGGCGTCTCGCCGGCGACACTTGCGTTCAGCCAGCCGGTGGGCACGACCTCCGCGGCGCAGACCGTATCGATCGGCAACTCGGGCAACGCGCCCCTGCTGATCTCTGCACTCGGACTGGCCGGCGCACAGGCGGTCGAGTTCCAGATTGCCGCCGGCTCGACCTGTGCTGCCGGCGCGACCGTTCCGGCCAATGGCTCGTGCGTCGTCAAGCTGGCGTTCGCACCCATTGCCGCGGGCGCACGCTCGGCGAGTCTCACCGTCAGCCATAACGCGGGCGCGCCGTCGAGCGTGACGCTCAACGGCATCGGCACCGCAACGCCGCAGGCGGCGATTTCGCTGAACGCGACGACGCTGACCTTCGCCGCGCAGACGCTTGGCAGCGCGAGCGCGAGCCAGGCGGTCACGGTGAGCAATGGTGGTTCGGCCGCGCTCGTCCTGGGCGGCCTGACGCTCACCGGCAGCGCGGCCGTCGACTTCACGCCTGGCGGCACCTGCGCGGTCGGTGCGACCCTGGCCGCGGGCGCCAGCTGCACGGTGGACTTTCGCTTCACGCCCGGTGCAGTGGGCGCGCGCAGTGCGAGCCTGACGCTGGCCTCGAATGCCAGCAACGGCAACGCGGTGCTGAGCCTCACCGGCACGGGTGCTGCCGTGGCGGCGCCGATGATCGGCCTCGCACCAGGGTCGCTGGCCTTCGGCAACCAGACCGTCGGTCTCGCCTCGGCAGTTCGCACCGTGACTCTGAGCAACAGCGGCTCGGGCGCGCTCGCCCTGAGTGCGATCACTGCGACGAGCGGCTTTGCGGTAGCCCACACCTGCGGCGCCAGCGTGATGGCCGGCGCGAGCTGCGTCCTGTCCGTGACGTTCAAGCCGGCCGCCGCGGGCACCGGCGCCGGCAGCCTCAGCGTCGCTTCGAACGCCCCCGGTTCGCCGCATGCGGTGAGCCTGGGTGGAACCGGGGTGGCGGCATCGCCCGTCCTCGGCTGGACCCAGGCCACGGCGGCGCTCGCGTTCGGGGATGTGAGCGTGGGAGCCGCACCGTTGCCGCAGTCGATGGTCATGGTCAACCGGGGTCCGGGTGCGGTCACCCTGCAACAGCTGACGCTGGTCGGCGCCCAGGCTGCCGACTTTTCGCTGGGCAGCGGAAGCAGCTGCGCGTTGAATATCGCCCTGGCGCAGGACGCCTCGTGCACGATCACGCTCTCTTTCCAGCCGGGCGCGGTGGGTGCGCGCAGTGCGAGCCTCCAGGTCGCCTCCACCGGCACCAATCCGCCCGACGTGGCCCTCGCCGGCAACGGCACGGCGATGTCCCAGCCGGCCGTCAATCTCCTCCCCGTTACCCTCAACTTCGATGTGTCGGGCAACGCGACGACGGGCCTGGCGCAAACGCTCACTGTTCAAAGCACCGGCAACGCGGTGCTGAGGGTCATGGCGCTGCGCGTCATGGCGGGGTCGTTCACGATCGCGGCGGCGGCCACGAGCGGTTGCGCGGCGGCGCCGTTCGATCTGATGCCGGGGCAGAGCTGCATGCTCGTCGTCGGCTGGTCGAGCACGGCCCCCGGCAGCGAGACCGGGAGCGTCGAGATCGACACCAGCGCCTCCGCGGCGCCGGCCCGGGTCGACATTCAGGCCGTCCGGTCGGTCGCGGCGATCGAAGCGCCTGCCATGGCCAACGTCGGGGCCGGCGGCTGCTCGATCGGCCGCGCCGACGACCTCACCGATCCGACGCTGTGGTTGCTCGTGCTGCTGGGCGGCTGCGCCTTGCTGTGGCGCGGCCGCGCCAGGCACCGGCCAACCGCGCCCGCCGCCTCCTCCCCCTGCTCCTCCTTCCCCTGCCCGAAAGAGCGCCCATGACAACGCCCCGCCTCCTCTCCAGCCTGCGCCTGGCCCTTTGCGCCGCGACCTTCGCGGCCGCGCCGGCCTGGGCGCTCGATGCCGGTGCGCCGGCGCCGGACCTGAACCTGCCCGGCGTCGCTGAGGCCGTGAACCTGGCCAAGCTGAAAGGCAAGGTCGTCTACGTCGACTTCTGGGCCTCGTGGTGCGGGCCGTGCAAGCAGTCGTTCCCGTTCATGAACGACCTGCAAAGCCGCTATCGCGGGCAAGGTCTCGAGATCGTCGCGATCAACCTCGATGCAAAGCGCGAGGACGCCGACCGCTTTCTCGCCGACACGCCGGCCCGCTTCACGCTCGCATTCGATGCCAAGGGCGAGAGCGCGCGCCGCTTCGAGGTCAAGTCGATGCCGTCCTCGGTCCTGATCGACCGCGACGGCAAGGTGGTCGCCGCGCACAAGGGCTTTCGCGAAGAAGACCGCAGGGACCTCGAAGCGCGGATCGCTCAGGCGCTCGCGTCCCGATAGCCGCAGCGGAGCCCCCATGACTGCATCGACCTGCTCGTCCCGCGCGCTGTGCACGATCCTCGCCGCGGCCGCCGGTCTCGGTGGTTGCGCCTACCAGCCGCCGCAACCCTGGGAGAAAGGGAACCTCTCCAGGCCGGCCATGACGATGGGTGCCGACCCGCTCGACCAGCGCTTCGTCCAGCACATCTATGGCAGCAAGGAGAACGCGTCGGGCGGCTACGGCGTGGGTGGGGGTGGTTGTGGCTGCAACTGACGCCCGCGACAAGGCCGGTGCGATCATCGCCGCGGCCCTCGCCCTCCCCGGTGTCGTCGCCTACGCCGACTCCGCCCCGGAGCGCGGCGAGATTGCGGTCAAGTACCTCGACTACCGCGATTCGCAGCCCGGCCTGGACCGCGTCAAGGTCAGGGCGCCATCGATCTACGTGCTGGCGCCGATTTCACCGAAGTGGGCGGTCGAGGGCGCGCTTGTCTACGACAGCGTGTCGGGTGCCACGCCGCGATATCACACGGCGGTCTCGGGTGCGTCGCGCATGAAGGAGGAGCGCGTTGCAGGCGACGTCAAGGTCACTCGCTACGCCGAGCGTTCGTCCTACGCGTTCGGCCTCAGCCATTCCAGCGAGCACGACTACAAGAGCACCGCCGCCTCGTTCGACGCGAGCTTCTCGAGCGACGACAGCAACCGCACCTGGAATGCCGGCGTCGGCTATGCCCACGACACGATCGGCTCGACCAACGACGCGGCCTTGCACGAGAAGAAGCGGACCGCCGAAGTGATGATCGGCGTGACGCAGGCGCTGACCGCGAACGACCTGCTCCAGGTGAATCTCACCGCCAACGTCGGCCGCGGCTACTACTCGGACCCGTACAAGGAGCCCGACATCCGGCCGCGCAAGCGCGACCAGG
The DNA here is from genome assembly GCA_040007855.1 of Caldimonas sp. GTDB lineage: Bacteria > Pseudomonadota > Gammaproteobacteria > Burkholderiales > Burkholderiaceae_C > Schlegelella_A. Next base: position 1,700 of record JBDTUG010000013.1, on the reverse strand, counting down.
GCATCGCGCTCGTGCGCTGGAACCATCACCTCGCCGACCTCGGTTCGACCCTGCGCTCGAGTTACCGCTTCTATCACGACAGCTTCGGCATCAACGCGCACACGCTCGGCCTCGAGTGGGTGCAGCCAGTGGGCAGCATGTTCACCCTCACCCCTTCGGCGCGCTTCTATTCCCAGAGTGCAGCGAAGTTCTACTTCGACCCGGTGTACGACACGGCGGTCGGCGAGCCCTATCCGCCAGGCTACTTCACCAACCCGCCGCAAACCATCTCGCCGGACCAGCGGCTTTCGGCCTTCGGCGGCCTCACGGTCGGCCTCAAGCTTGCCGCCCAGCTCGGATCCGACTGGTCGTTCGACCTGAAGGCCGAGCACTACGAGCAGCGCTCGAGCTGGCGCCTCGGCGGCAACGGATCGCCGGGGCTCGACCCGTTCCGCGCGACCTTCCTGCAGGTCGGCGTCGGCAAACGGTTCTGACCGATGCGGGTTCAAGGCCAGGTCGCCGCGTCGCGATTCATCGGCACACTGGCGGCCATGGATGCCTTCGGCTTCGAGTTCCAGGCGATGGCGAGCGCTTGCGAAATCCGCCTCGAGGGCGACGACGAAGACGGGCTCGGCGCGGCGGCGCGCAAGGCGGTCGACGAGGTGAAGCGGATCGAACTGAAGTACTCGCGCTACCGCGACGACAGCATCGTGTCGCGCATCAACGCAGCCGCCGGAAGCGGAATGCGGGTCGAGGTCGACGCCGAGACGGCGGCGTTGCTCGACTTCGGGGCGCGGCTTCACGCAGGGAGCGACGGCTTGTTCGACATCACGTCGGGCGTTCTGCGCCGGGCCTGGGACTTTCGCGCCGCGCGCCTGCCCGACAGCGCCGCCCTGGCGGCGCTGCTGCCGCTGATCGGCTGGTCGCAAGTGGAGTGGGACGGCGGCCGGATCGGGCTGCCGCGCGAGGGCATGGAGCTCGACTTCGGCGGCTTCGGCAAGGAGTACGCCGCCGATCGCGCCATGGCGGTGCTCGCGGCGTGCGGGCTGCGCCACGGCTTCGTCAACCTGGGTGGCGACATCCGCGTCCTCGGGCCACGCGTCGACGGCCGCGCCTGGCGCTTCGGCATCCAGCACCCGCGCCGCGAGCAGGAGACGATCGCCCGCGTCGAGTTGAGCCAGGGCGCGCTGGCGAGCAGCGGCGACTACGAGCGCTTCTTCGAGCTCGACGGCAAGCGCTACTGTCACATCCTCGACCCGCGCACTGGCTGGCCGGTCACGGCCTGGGCCTCGATCAGCGTGACCGCGCCGGCCTGCGTGGCGGCGGGCGCGCTCAGCACCATCGCCATGCTCAAGGGCGGGCAGGCGCTGGACTTCCTGGCCACGCAGCGCGCGACCTATCTCGCCACCGACCCGGGGCTGCGCTGCTTTCATCATGGGCTGGCCGAGGCCGACCGCTTCGAATACGGAGAATCCGCATGAGTTCGCTGAGATCGACGCGTGCCTGGCGCGCGCTGCTGTTGGCGGTTGCGACGGCGACGCACGGTGTCGTCGCCTTGGCCGCGGACGCTGCCTATCTCGAGCCGGACCAGGCTTTCGCCGGCAGCGCACGCGTTCTCGATGCGGCCACGCTCGAGTTGCGCTTCGAGGTTGCGCCCGACTATCACCTGTACCGCGATCGCATCAGCGTCGAAGTCGAGGACGCCGGCGCCAGGCTCGGCC
>JBDTUG010000012.1:0-29445 GCA_040007855.1 Caldimonas sp. | reverse complement strand
TAGTCGAAGCCGAACTCGTTGTTGGTGCCGTAGGTCACGTCGGCCGCGTAGGCCGTCTGCTTGGCCTCGCGCTGCATCTGCGGCAGGTTCACGCCGACCGTGAGGCCGAGGAAGTTGTAGAGCCTCCCCATCCATTCGGCGTCGCGCCGCGCCAGGTAGTCGTTGACCGTGACCAGGTGCACGCCCTTGCCGGCAAGCGAGTTCAGGTAGACCGGCAGGGTCGCCATCAGCGTCTTGCCCTCGCCGGTGCGCATCTCGGCGATCTTGCCGTCGTTGAGCGCCATGCCGCCGATCAGCTGCACGTCGAAGTGGCGCATCTTCAGCGAGCGCTTGCTGCCTTCGCGGACCACGGCGAAGGCCTCGGGAAGGAGGTCGTCGAGCGATTCGCCGCCAGCCACCCGGTTGCGGAACTCGACGGTCTTGGCGCGCAGCGCGTCGTCGCTCAGCACCTCGAAGGTGGGCTCGAGGGCGTTGACCTTCAGCACGACCTGCCGGTATTGCTTCAGCAGCCGATCGTTGCGGCTGCCGAAGATCGAAGTGAGTAGCTTGGGCAACATGCGTGTGTGGGGTCGAGGGAGGGCGTGCTCTGGCGCAAGGCGGCCCGTGAAGGCCATGCCACCGGATACCGGAACACGCCGGGAATTGCGGCCAGGGGCCGCGAATGCAAGGGCGTTACCGGGCGTCGCGCGGCGCGCAGAAGGGGCAATTTTAACATTCGGGCCCGGGCGTTAGACTTTTCGGGTGAGCCGCAAACCCGTTCCCGCACCCGCCGCCGCCCTGCCGATCGCCGAGGTGATGCGCTCCAGCCAGGCGCTCTCCCGGCTGGTCGAGCGGCTGCGCGAATCGAACGCCATGTTCGCGACGATCCTGCCCCTGCTGCCGGCCGCGCTGGCCGCCAGCGTGCGCCCCGGCCCGCTCGACGAGACCGGCTGGTCGCTGCTCGGTGCCAATGCCGCGGTGGCCGCCAAGTTGCGCCAGCTCGCGCCGCGCTTCGAGGACCGGCTGCGCGAGCGGGGCCACGTCGTAGCCGAAGTGCGGATCAAGGTGCAGCCGCCGTGACGAAAGACCGCCTGTCGGACGACGGACGCCTGTCGGCGAACCCGCCCTGCCGCGCGTTGAACTTCCAGGCCGCCTGCCGATTCCCTGATGGCGCCTCCACCTTACCCCACTCGACCATGAACCGACGTGACTTCTCCTCAGTGCTGCTCGCCTCCGGCGCCGGTGCCTCGCTTCTGCTCGCCGGCGCCGCTGCCCGGGCCCAGGCGCCCGTCGAAGGCCGCGAATTCAGCCGCATCGACCCGCCCCAGGAGCCGTCGGTCGCCGGCAAGATCGAGGTGCTGGAGTTCTTTACCTACGCCTGCCCGCACTGCAGCTCGTTCGAGCCGATGGTCGGACCCTGGTCGCGCAGCCTCCCGGCCGACGTGGCGTTCCGCCGGGTGCCGGTGAACTTCCTGTTCAATGCCGAGAACTTCTCCCGCACCTATTACGCGCTCGAGACGACCGGCATGGTCGAGGCGATGCAGCCCAAGGTGTTCGCTGCGGTGCACGTCGAGCGGCAGCGCCTCGACAAGGCCGAGGACATCGCCGCGCTGATCGCCAAGAACGGCGGCGACGCCGCCAAGTTCCTGGCCGCGTTCAAGTCGTTCTCGGTCGCCACCTCGGTGGCCCGGGCCAGGAAGCTGCAGGCCGACTACCGGATCGAGTCCGTTCCGGCCTTGACGATCCACGGTCGCTTCCTGACCTCGCCCTCGCAGGCCGGGGGCGGCCCGCAGTCGCTGGCGGTCGCCGAGGCCCTGATCGACCGGGTCCGCAAGAAGGCGTGACCGGATGTCGCTGAACCTGCCGCCGCGCCCGGCCGCCCAGGTCGTCAAGAACGGCGTCTCGCTCGGGCTGCTCGGCGAGGCCGACCGCGCCCTGGTGCTGGCGCTCGCCGCGAGCAGCATCGACGCCGGCCGCGACCATCGCGAGGCCGAGGTCAACCGCGTGCTCCCGGCGTGGCTCGCCGGGCCCGGCGCGATGCTCCGCACCGATCACGTCTGCGCGGCCATCTTCCTGCGTGCCGCGAAAGCAGCGCAGCGCGAGGCGCAACGCCTCGCCCACGCCGCCGCTCGGCGAGACAAGGCTAGCTGCAGCAAACGCCGAGCTGCTGACGCTGACGTGGCGCGGCGGGCGGGTTCGGTCAGCTCTTCAAAAGCCGCCTGCAGGTTGTCGGGAGTCCGGCCATTGATTTCCCCGATTAACCGCTCCTTCCATCCGCATGACTTCGCTTGTTCGACCTCTTGACGGTAAGCGAGCTGAATCTGCAGAGACGAAGCGTCCTCTTCGACATTCAAGAGCCATAGTGAGCCGCGTACCGCAACCTCGCCATGCTCCTACTCCATCGAGACAAGAGAATTCCGCGCCGCCTGCCTCGGCGATGCAATGCAACTCACTTTGAAGCCGTGACGCCGACTTGATACAGCTCGACGCGTGTGCCGTCCGGATCGGTGACATAGATTGTCAGGCCGTAGGGCCCGTCGTGCAGGTCCTCTTGGAACGGGACCTTCGCCTTCTTGATCCGATCACGCAGTCCCCGGACATCGTTCACCTCGAAGGCGATGTGGTCGACTTGCGAGTGATCGGGCGCGCGACCACCGACGATCGCAATGCCCTGATGAAATGCGGTGAACGGCCGTCCGTCGGCCAGTGGTTTGGCCGGGCGGATGGTGAACCCAAGCTGATCGACATAAAACGCCGTCGACCGAGGAACGTCTTCCACCATCAACAGCATGTGGCCGTAGCTCAAAGTCCTGGGCACCGACTGTGCACTCATCCAGGTGCTCATCTCCTTTGAGGTGGAGATCTCACAAAAATACTGTTTCCAGACTTTCTTGGCGGTCTCTTCCCACTCTCCGTTTACCCCCGAAATGCAGTCGTCGAGGGCGACGACGTCGTAGTCGCGCAGGTAGGCCTCGCGAATGCTTGTTTCAACGCAAGCATTCGCCGTCGTACCGGCAATGAACAGAGTGCGCGTCCCGAGCATGTCGAGCAGCTTCTCCAGACGGGTTTCGTAAAACGCGCCAAATCGATGCTTGCGGATCACATACGATGGATTGATCGCTGCGAGCGGCTTGAGCTCTTCGACGATCTCTTCGTCCCACGTCCCGGCCAGCGCGGACACCTGCTTCCGACGGCTCGTGTGTCCCGCGAGCTTCTTGTGCGCACGGCTCGCGTCGAAGGCCAAATGCTCTTGGACGGTCCAGATCACCGGAATTCCGGCAGCCTGACAGCGCGGAATCAGTTCGGCCAGTACGGGAACAATCGCGGAGAGCCGCTTGGTGTCGACTCCCGAGATGCCCAGCGTACCCCTGTCGTGGATGAACGCATTCTGCAGATCGATGACCAGCAGTGCCGCGGTCCGCGCGTCGAGGTTGTCGAGCGTCATGGGGTTTCCTCCGTGTCGATGCCGAGGACGCCGTTGCGCCCCCAACTGTCTTTCGGCGTGTCGTGAATGACGACGTGGAGATGATCGGGCTTGCAGGCAGCATGTTCGACCATCGCCGCAGTGATGGCCTTGACGAGTTTCCGCTTTTGCTCGACCGTGCGGCCCTCCCACATTTCCACTATGACGAATGGCATGTCAGCGTTCCTCAGATTGCATGGCGGCCCAGCGCGGGACCGAGGGCGCAAAACCGGTGACGAAATCGTTGTCTGCGCGGTCCGCGCCTCGCACAAGCCAAAGAGGTCGAGTCGCGTAGTTGATCAGCGGTTGCTCCTCCATGGCTACCCAGTTCGCTGGCGCGCGTGGGTCACGATCGAAGTGACTCGCCGCCGCCATGTAGCGAATGACGTAAAGCGGTGCCGTCGCGTCGAACGTCGAAACGACAGCGGGCGATAGCGCGACCACATCGACGATGATCGGCGAACTTCGCTCTTCAGGAGCGACCAGCGCCACCGCACCGCGCTGAGGCGTCGCAGGCCAGTAGCGGCCTTCGCGCTTGGCTTCGACGAAACGCAAGTACGAGGCGGCCTCCAGGTGCAGCTCGCTGTCCCACAGGACAATGTCCGGCCCGATCAGCGCCTCGACTGAGTCGAGGATGCTCGTGTCTTCACACACGTCGAGAAACCGCCAAGCATTGGCAAGCACCGCGGAGTGTCCCCAAGGGTTGTGCATCCCGGACAGACGCTCGGGCCGGGGCCGCGGCCGCCGGCCGACGAGGTCGCCCACGATTCCCTGGAGAGCGTCGATGCGCTGGCGCAGCGATGAGGCTGCGCCCGCCGGGCGAACGACAACGGCCTCTGTCACCGCCTCTCCTTATGCTGGCACCGAAAGGCAGCGGCCGCGCCCGAAATGGCTTTCATCGACGACGCCGTTTTCGTAGAGAACCACGCCTCGCGAGACGGTGAGGACTGGCCAACCCTTCAGCTTCCAGCCTTCGTAGATGCAAGTTCCCTTGCCGGTGTGGCGAACCGTACGTTCCTCGTCGAGGTCGATCAGGACCATGTCGGCGTCGAAACCCACCTCGAGGCTCCCCTTGCGAGGCCACAAACCGAAGCGCCGCGCCGGATTCGCCGAATTGAGTTGAACCAGACGCGAGAGGGAAAGGCCGCGCTTGTGAACTCCGAAGTGAAGCATCAGCGGCAGTTCCCACGGGAACGAGACGACACCGGGAAACTCTGTCCACAGGTCTTCGCCCTTTTTGGTCGGGAACGGCACGTGATCTGTACCCAGGCTATAGACCGATCCGTTCAGAATGCCGCGCCAAAGTCCGTCTTGCTCCTCCTTGTCGCGCAGCGGAGGCGATATCTTTGCGCGCATGTCGAGGTCTGGGTCGTAGGCCGTGCGTGTCAGGTAATGCTGGCAGGTTTCCACGGTGACGTGCACGCCTCGGGACTGCGCCTCGGCAGCCAGAACCGGACCCATTCCGACAGACGTGTGGACAAGGTGTAGCGAACACCCAGTGCGCTCGGCCAGAAAGATCATGCGCCGGATCGTTTCGACCTCGCAGAACGCCGGCCTGGACTCTGTGTATGCGGCCAGGTCCTGACGACCGGTCGCAACCATCTCGTTTTTCATCCACGTCGCGATCTGCGTGTTCTCGCAGTGGATGTTGATGACTCCCCCTGGGACTTTACTGAGGGTTCGCATCGCCGCGTACACCCAGCCATCGGTGGCGGGAACGATGCCGATCGGGTTGTCAGGCTCATAGCCGAAGTAACACTTGAAGGAGCGCACGCCGGTCTTGGCGATGATCTCGGGGATCTCGGCGATGTGCTCTTCGCGCTGGATTCCGAAATGAAAGCCGAAATCGATAATCGAGTTCTCTTCGCCCACCGCCTTTCGTTCTTCGTAGAAGGGAAGGTACGACGGCTTGAGATTGCGAATGTAGAGAAGCACGGTCGTCACGCCGCCCGAAGCTGCCGCCGCCGTCTCGGTGCGCATGTCCTCCGCATACGGGAACTTGACGCCCAGATGGCAATGCGGATCGATCACGCCTGGCATGAGCACCCTGCCTTCGGCGTCGATCACCCTCGCCGCGTCCGGCAGCGCACTGTCCGCGCCCGTAAGAACGATCTTGCCGTCCTGAACGGCCACGCCGCCGTGGAACTCCCCGTCGTGGCGCACCACTCGTGCGTTGCGAATGACCAGATCGGTCTTCATGCGCGTTCCTTCAAGATGGCGTCGACGCGGCGGCGGATTCCGCCCCACTGGCTGCGGCCGACGGTGATCGGCGCGCGAGCACCCATACCGCGGGCCCATATGAATTTCAGACCAAGTGTCTGTGCCGCGTCGCGGTCGATTCCGCCGGGAGGCGCTGCGAGATCGATGAGCAGCGCGTGCTTGGGCAGTCGCTCGAGCAGTTCCGCGCCGAGCACCTGCGCAGGGACACTGGCGATCACGATATCCATTTCGGGCAGCACGTTGGCCAGTTCGCCGAGCTCGTGAGACTCTGCGCCAGCCGCGTAGGCGGCGGCGCGTTGCACCGGGTTTCTGGCTGCCACGTGGACGCGGGCGCCCAGCGAGATCAATGTGCGCGTGACAAGCGATCCGATGGTCCCCTGCCCGACCAGGCAGATGCTCGCCTTGTGAATGGTGATGTCGGTGTTCTCGATCAGAACCTTGAGCATCCCTTCGACGATCGCGGGACCACGCAGCAACATCAGATCCTCATCCCACTCGTACTCGTGCAACACGATGCCCAGCGCTTCGCAATGCGCCTTTAGCTTCGGATCGGCCCAGCCGAGGATGATGTGGGCCGGCATGCGCATGCCGGCGAGCTTGTCGCGATCCGGGATGATTCGATGCGGCGATTGCGGAGCGAACAGCGCACCGTCGGGAGCTATGCCGGGAATGGGGAACAGCGCGATGCTGGCGCCGGCGAGCGCCTCGCCGGCGTCGGCCGCATGCGTCACGCCGGGGATGCCTTCCACAGGCCACGGGAAGCCATGCGCGCGCACGTCGGCGCCCGCGGCGACGGCGCAACGCGCGATCTCCTGTTCGCGCCTGTCGCCGCCTACGATGGCGATTGCCAGTTTGTCCAGATTCATCTCTGCCTCACGAAGTCGATCAGCTCGGTGCACGTCATCCCGGCAATTCCCATTGCCTCGGCGGTTCGCCCGGCCGCCCGGTAATCCGTTCCGACCAGACCCTGCGCAAGCGCAAACAACGAATGAGCGATGGGCGTCGCGACCCCGGCGATTTCGGCCAGTTCGATGAAGGGCAGCAGGCCATGGCCGAAGTCTTCGCGGTAATAGCGATGCTGCAGCGAGCTGGGGCCCTTGATACGCTTGTTGGCCTCGCCGCCGGCGATAGCGGCGACAAAGTCATCGGTGTCGGTGACCGACGGCTCCACGGTCCCGATCAGCTTCATCTCGCCGATCAGGTTCGGCAACCGGTGCCCGAATGCGTCGGCCACGGCGAGGCGCTCGTCGTCCAGCAAGCGCAGGGTCCGAGCGACCCCCGGCGTCATGGCCTCGACGTAGAACGTGAAGTTTCCGCCGGTCGCCTCGACCCACGCGGCGGCCAGCACGGCGCCCGGCGGGTGAAGGACGAGGTTGGCATTGCTGAGACCGGAGGCGAGCACGTCGGCGACCGGTGTCGCCCCGGGAAACAGCTTGCAGGCCGCATCGAGAGCGGCCGCACCACCCGCCAGGGCCGCTGCTCTGACCTGCTTGGCGCGCCCAGTGATGGTCACGCGGTCCGGCTGGTACTTTCGCGCCACGTACGTCAATGTGGAAAATTCGGCGATCGGCGGAACGTCCTTGCGAACGCTCCGGAAAGCGTGCGCGAATTCGAGCGCACCGCCCGTGTGTCCGGGGTTCAGGACGACGGGCAGCTCGGCGGGCCAACCCGCTTCTGCAAGCGATCGCGCAACGGGCGCGTGCGAGAACGTCGGCAGCGCCACCACCGCGACGTCGGCACCCGCCGTGGCCACCCGAATGTCGGCGCTGATCAGACGAGGAATCGCCACGCCTTCGCCGAGGACGCCCTCGTAGGCGACGCCGCCCAAGGCGAGCAACGGCGTCAGCGTCTCTGCCGAACGGTTCCACCACGTGACCTCGTGGCCGGCCAGAGTGAGCTCCGCGACCGCGGCCGCGCCGCCGGCGCCGGCGCCGAGTATCGAGACCTTCATCAATGCGCGACGAGGACGCCCTTGGCCTCGAAGATTTCCCGAACCTGACGGACATGGTGCTGGAAAGTCGCGTTCTCGTGGACGCCGCTCCAGCGACGCGGTCGCGGGATGTCGATCGTCAGGTCGAGGTCGATGCGGCCGGGCCGCGGCGACATGACGATCACCCGGTCGGCAAGAAACACCGCCTCGTCGATGCCGTGGGTGATGAACAGGACCGTGTTGCGCAGGCGCAGCCACATCGCCTGCAGATCCATGATCATCTGTTCGCGCGTCAACGCGTCGAGGGCGCCGAAAGGTTCGTCCATCAGCAGAAGGCCCGGCTCCTGGATCAGCGCCCGGCAAATCGCGACGCGCTGGCGCATGCCACCCGACAGCTCGGACGGGACCTTGTCGTCGAAGCCCTGCAGACCAACTTGAGAAAGCAGGTCACGCGCCCGATTGACATACGCCTTGCGATCGAGCTTCTTAATCTCGATTGGCAACAGCACGTTGTCGAGAACCGTGCGCCAGTCGAGCAGCAGATCGGACTGGAACACGACGCCGGCCTTGGGATGAGGCTTGAGAACGACCTGCCCGTCGATGGTCAGCCTGCCGGACGACAACGGAATGAGGCCGGCCAGCAACGACAGCAGCGTGCTCTTGCCGCAACCGCTCGGACCGACGACGGCGACGAAACTGCCCGGTGCGACGTCCAGATCGACCCGGTCGAGGGCGAACACGTCGTCTCCGGCGCGCACCGAGTAGTACTTCGACACGCCCTCCACCCGGACGGAGGCGGATCGGAACGCACCCGACTCGCTGGGTTGCGGGCGGTTCATTTTGCACTCTCCCGGCGATACGAAATCTTGCCCTCGAGTGCCGCCAGCAGCGAGTAAAGGAGGACACCGAGCAGCGAGATGGAGACGACGGTCGCGAAGTTGAGCGTAGTGTCGAATTGCTGGTTCGCCTGCAATTGCAGGTAGCCGAGGCCCCGTTCTGCAGCGATGTACTCGCCGATGATCGCGCCGATCACTGCCAAGGAAATTGCCACCTTCAATCCGCCGAAGATGCTGGGCATGGCGGCAGGCAACCGGACCTTTCGAAACGTCTGCCATTCCGACGATCCCATCGACCGAACCATGTTCACGAGCGCCTTGTCGAGCGACTGCAGGCCGACCACCGTCGAAATGACAATGGGAAAGAAAGATATGAGAAACGCCAGCCCGATCTTCGGCCCCCAGCCGTAACCGAGGTAGAGAACGAGCAGCGGAGCCAGAGAGATCTTGGGAACGGTTTGCAGCGCCACCAGCATCGGATAGACAGCACGCTCGAACACGCGTGAATAGAAGATTGCCAGTGCCAAAGGGACACCGGTCAGTACGCCCGCCAGAAAGCCTGCCATCACCTCGAGCAATGTGTACCAGCCGTGACTGGCCAGCAAAGGGGCATCCGTGAACATCCGCTTTGCAATCGCCCAAGGCGTCGGTAAGACGAATTCCGACAGACCGAGCAGCGGCACCGCGAGTTGCCAGATCAACAGGATGACGAACGCAAAGATCAGCGACCCATACGTCTCCAGCAGCGTCGAGGGCGGGGGGCGCTTCTTGACGCGAATTTCGGCACCGTTCGGCACAATTGCGCCCTGTTCAGATTCAGCCATGAGGTGTTGCCCGCCGAGGTTCATCGCAGTCTGCATGATTCGCGTCATCGGCCTTCGGAGATCGCTATTGATCACAGAGTGTGATCACATCTATAATTACTTCAATCGGGTAAACCCGAGACTGCTTCGCGGCGCGACTTCGAGCCGCCGCTGGGACAGCGCCTTCCACTCGCAGCGAGAACAGACATGCCACGCACCGCACCAGCTGCGCGCGAAGAAGCCACAGTCCAACCCGCCAAGCGCGTCCGCGGCCACTTGCAATACCAAGTGTTCGAGCAGTTGCGGCGCGGCCTCATGGTGGGCGCTTTCATGCCGGGCCAGGTGATGAGCCTGCGCAAGCTCGCGAGCAGGTTCGGCACGAGCCCGATGCCGATCCGCGAAGCACTAACGCGCCTCGTCGTCGCCAACGCCCTCGAAGAAACGACCAATGGATCGGTGTGCGTGCCTCGACTGACGCCCAAGCGCCTCAGCGAAATTTTCGCAGCACGCGAATTGCTCGAAGGGGCGGCCGGAGAAGCTGCCTGTCGCGGCTGTACGCCTGCACTCATCAAGGCACTCACCGATATCAACAACGCCCTGCTGGCGGCGATCGCGAAGCGCAACATCATCGGCTGCCTATCGCTGAATCAGCGGTTCCACTTCACGCTCTACGAGGCAGCGGCATCGGAGGTGCTCATGCCGTTGATCGAGTCGTTGTGGTTGCAGTTCGGGCCGACGATGTACTTGTCGCTTCTGTCGCCGGAAATGCCGTGGGACGCATCGGCGCACATCGAGATCCTCGAGGGACTGAAAACGGCCAGGCCATCGATCGCCAAGCGCGGTGTCCTCAATGACATTCGCAACACGGGGCGCTCGCTGGTCCCGGCGATGGCTTCACGCGCATCGGTCGGGCTACTTTCCTCCAGCTTCGACGATCTCTATTTCGGAAGCTGATCGACTGCCACCCTTGGAGAACCCATGACGAGGAACCCCGGCCACGAAGCACGCCTCTCCCAACTCGGCGTGACCTTACCCAGCGCCGTTGCGCCGGCTGCCAACTACGTGCCTGCCCGCCGCAGCGGCGGCTTCGTGTACATCGCCGGCCAGGTCCCGACCGCCGACGGCAAGGACCAGTTCGTCGGCAAGCTGGGTCACGATGTCTCGATCGAAGACGGCCAGAAGGCGGCCCGCCTGTGCGCGATCAACATCCTGGCGCAGCTGCGCGCCGCGATGGGCGGCAGTCTCGACGGCGTCGTCGGCTGCGTGCGGCTCGGCGGCTTCGTCAACGCGACTGCCGAGTTCGGCGAGCACCCGAAGGTGATCAATGGCGCTTCCGATCTGATGGTCGCCGTGTTCGGCGAAGCCGGACGCCATGCTCGGGCGGCAGTCGGCGTTGCTTCGCTGCCGCGCAACGTCGCGGTCGAAGTCGACGCGATCTTCGAGGTCGGATGAGGGCGGCGGACGCCGCGGCGGACTCCCGTACGCCGGTCCACATCCTCACGGGATTCCTCGGCAGCGGCAAGACGACGCTGCTGCGGCGCCTTCTCGCCGATCCGGCGCTGGCGGACACCGCGGTCATCATCAACGAGCTCGGCGAGGTCGGTCTCGATCAGTTGCTGGTTCGCGAAGTGGCCGAGGACGTGGTCCTTCTGAGCTCCGGCTGCCTCTGCTGCACGGTACGCGACGACCTTCTTTCCACGCTCGCCGACCTCGACCGGATGCGACTCAACGGTGAGATACCGCCCTTCTCACGCGCGGTGGTCGAAACGACGGGCTTGGCGGACCCGGCGCCGATCATGCAGGCGCTTCTCAGCGAGCGGCGGCTGGCCTCGCGCTTTCGACTCGGACAGATTGTCACGGCGGTGGACGGCCTGAACTGCGACACGACCCTGGCCGCCCATCGCGAGGCACGCCAGCAACTGGGCATGGCCGACCGCCTGGTCCTCACGAAATGCGACCTGATCGACGCATCGACCCGCGAATCGCTGGTCGACAAGCTCGGTGCGCTGAATGTCAACGCGACGGTTCGCACCTCAGGCAGCGGCGGCGAAACCGTCGCCGAGCTCCTGGCGGACGTCGATGCGGCATGGCATCGCCTGCCGAGCGCGCCGGTCGACGCTTCAGCGCAGGCCGTTCGGAATCATGGCCACGATCACGACGCAGGACACGTCCACGATGGAACGATCGGCACGTTCACGGTGACCTTGAGCGAGGCGGTCGAGTGGGAACCCTTCGTGGAATGGCTGGAGCTTCTGCTCTACAGTCGCGGCGATTCGATCCTGAGGGTTAAGGGGCTGCTGCACGTGGTCGGTGACGACCTACCCGTCGTCGTTCAAGGTGTGCAGCACGTGCTCTATCCACCGGAGCATCTCCCGGCGTGGCCCGGGACGACGCGGAGCGGATGGATCGTCTTCATCGCTCGCAACCTCACTCGATCGTCGATCGAGAGCGCGTTGCGCTTCTTGACCGAGGCCAGCCCGGTCACTGCCCCGAGTTGAGTGGGCGGGCGCGAACGATCCGGCAACCTCGCACGAGCAAGCGCCCGGAGGGGCGCCGCGCCAACGCGTCATCGAACGAAAGCGCAGGGATCAACACCACATCGGCCACGTCGCCGACGGCCAAACCACTGCGACCGCCGCAGGTCGCTGCCAGCAATCGAGGCGTCGACTCGAGATGCGTGGCCAGGGCGGCGACATAGCATTCGTCCAGCGGATCGGCATCGCCGAACGGGAAGAAGGCGTCCCTGACGTTGTCGCTGCCGAAACGGACCTCGACGCCGGCGCGAAGCGCCTCCAGCACGGGCAGCAGACCGCGGCGCCGCGGCGACCCCGCTCCGCGATCCTGAAGGTACAGATTCAACGCCGGCTGCACCGAAAGAATCATCCGTGCGCGGGCCATCTTCTCGAAGATGCGCGCCAGGGTGCTGTCGTCGAGCCGCGACAGCACGCAGGCGTGGCTGATCACGACGCGCCCCTCCAGGCCGCGCTCCACCGTCGCATCGACCACGTGCTCGACGACCGTTGAGCCCGGGTCGAGATGCTCGTCGAGATGAAGGTCGACGGCGACGTCGAGGTCCAAGGCCAGGCCGAGCAAGGCGGCGGCCGAAGCTGCCGGGCGCTCGCACATCGCCGGCACGGCGCCGATCACGGTGGCGCCGAGGCGGACCGCTGCCGCGAGCAGACCGCGCGTCCCGACGTCGGCCGGATCCGCGGCCGCGTTCGCGAAGGCGACGATCTCGACGTCGATCGCATCGGCCATGTCGGCGGCCGCGGCCACGACGCCTTCGATCGCGCGCATGCCGGTGACCGCATCGACGTCGGTATGGGTGCGGATCGCCGCGGTGCCGTGCGCGACGGACCGCTCGAACAGGCGGCGCGCCCGCGCCCGTATGTCCTGGACGCTCGCCGTCGCCCGCGCGGCCTTGGCGGCAGCGACCGCCTCCGCGAGCGAGCCCGGCCGCTGCCCCGACGCCGTGAAGGCTCGATCAGCATGGGCATGAAAGTTGACGAAAGCCGGCAGCGCCAGCCAGCCGGGCGCGGCACCATCGGCCGACGGCTGGATGTCGACGATCCGCTCGCCGGCGAGCGTGACGTCGAAGCGGCCGGGTCGATCGCCGAAGGCGACGGCGCGAAACGCACCGACCGAATCGCCGCCGGCAATGATCCCGGTTCCGGTCGCGCTCGCGGGCTGACTCACGTGGGCGCTGCGAAGAGAAGCGTCGGCTTCAGTTGCCGTCGTCGTAGAGCGTCGTCGTGGTCTCGACTTCCTCGTCGTGAAGACCAGCCCGCTCCACCGCTGCGGCGGCAAGCTGCCTCGCCTTGACGTGCAGGGCCTTCTCGTCGATGCCTTGCACTTTGCCGTCGCGGTAGAGCGCCTTGCCGTCGACCCAGGTCTGCGATATGGATGCCGTCGATGCCGAGTACACCAGTGCCTGCAGCGGATCGTGGAACGGCGTCCATTCGACGTGATCGAGGTCGAAGAGGACGAAGTCGGCCTTCTTGCCGATCTCGAGCGAGCCGATCTCGTGATCCCAGAGCGCTGCCTTGGCGCCATCGATCGTCGCCGCGCGCAGGGCCTGGCGCGCGGTGAACACGTCGGGCTTCATCCGCGCGTCCTTGAACATGCCGGCGACGATGAGCATCTGGCGCATTAGGTTCATGTTGCCGGCCGCCGACACCCCGTCGGTGCCCAGGCCGACGGTCACACCCGCGGCGACCATTTCCGGATATTTGCCGATCGCCGTCGCGCCCTTGGCGAGCTTGAACGACGAGCACGGACAGAACGCGACCTTGGCACCGCGCGCGGCGAGCAGCCCGACTTCGTCGTCGCTGACCGCCGCGCCGTGCGCGATCACGAGATTGCTGCCGATGCCGCCAGCGCGATCGATGCGGGTAATCGGCCAGCAGCCGTATTTCGCCTCGCAGACCTTTGCTTCCTCGATCGACGTGGCCAGGTGGTACGTCGTGCCGACGCCGAGCCGCTCGGCAAGCTTCTGGGCGCCGACATGCAGCTCCAGGGTGCAGGGCTCCTTGCCTTCGATGTTGACCCAGCAGCGCACACGCCCGTCGAGAGCACCGTCGTACTTGCGAACGCACGCTTCGAGCTCCTTCAACGCCGCCTGGGCGTTCGGAAAGAAGTGGTGCTTCGCCATCTCTACGGTCCAGCCGCGCGGCAGCACTTCCGGAGGGTTGTCGGCGGCGTGCCGGCCGGTGATGCCGCGGATGCCTGTCTTCTCCATCGCCCGGACGGTGATCCCAGGGTCGTACTGCGACCCCATGTCGATGAAACAGGTGGTGCCGTTGCGCAGCATCTCGGTGATGCCGAGCAGCGCGCCCCAATACTCGTCTTCCTCGGTGATGTGGGCATAGAACGGCTTGGCCCAGTGGAACACCCAGGCGCGCGTGTTCAGGTTGTCGGGAAAGACGGCGCGAGAGAGCGTCTCGGACAGGTGCACGTGACTATCGACGAAGCCCGGGCAGATGCCGAGCATGCGCCCATCGATCGTCTCGTCGAAGGTGCCGCCCGCGTGGCGCTTCGCCACGGCAGCGGCCGGGCCGAGGTCGATGATCCGGTCGTTCTCGACGACCATGCTTGCATCGCGCACGACGGTGTCGTCGGCGTCGACCAGAAGGGCGAATTCAAGGTGCTCGATTAGCGTGCGCATGAGGATGTCGGAGGATCGGGCTCAGCCCTTGACGAACAGCAGTTGGTCGGTATTCGTGTAGTTCGAGAGCAGCTCCGAGCCGGTGGCCGTGACCAGCAGCATGTCCTTGTTTTGCATGCCGAAGCCGTGGCCGGTCTCGTAGCACAGCGGCTCGAAGCCCAGAACCATCCCTTCCTCGAGCTGCGCGTCGCGCCCGGGCCGGCCGAGGATCGGCGTCAGGCCCAGGTAGGGGTCCTCGTGCAGGTGCAAGCCGATGCCATGGCCGACGAACGAGATCGGCGGAAGCTTCAGCTCCGAGAGCTTGGCGATGAACGCGTCGTAGATGGCGCGGCAGCTCGCGCCCGGCTTGACCATCTCCAGAATCTGGTACTTGCAATCGACCAGGTGCTGCCAGATCTCCTCGGCCTTCGGGGGCGCTTGCTCCACGACCGCGGTTCTGCAGACGCCTGCCTGATAGCCGTCGATCACCGCGAAGATCTCGACCCGGCAGACGTCGCCGCGCTGAAGGCGCCGTTCGCTCGGCCCGACATTCGGCAGGCAGCTGCGCTCTCCGGTCGCGATGATCATCAGCTTGAAGTGCTCGGCGCCGAGCGCATAGACGTTGCGCGTGAGATGGCCGGCGATGTCCATTTCCGTGTCGCCGGCCCTGACCGCGCCAAGCGCGTCCATGATCGCCTGATCGGCGACGCGCGATAGGCGGCGCAGCAGCGCGATCTCGTCCGGCATCTTGATCTGCCTGAGGCGCGCCAGGATCTGCTCGCAAGCCTCGAAGCGCGCCTCGGGAAGGGCCGCCTGCAGACGCGCCAGGTCGCCCGACGGCAGATAGTCCATCTCAATGCCGATTCGTGACCGAGCCAGCCCCAGGTGCTTCAACTGGTCGGCCAGGACGATCATGGCGTCGTCGCTGAACTCGGCCCAGATCCGGGTAGTTACGTCGGGCGCCCGGCGCTTGACGGTGCTCGATTCCATGTCGACCGCGAACAGCTCCGTTCGGGCGCCGGCGGTGACGATCACCATCGCATGACGGTGGCGGATCAGCGGATGGGAGGGCACGACGAAGCCGGCTGCGTAGGCGAAGTTCTCCGGTGAACACGACACCATCGCGTCGAGGCCGTTCTCGGCCAGGGCCTTCGCTTGCCTGGCGATGATCGCTTTGCGCATCTGGATCTCTTTCGTGGATGTCTGCGGGGCGCCTCAGTCGCGGACCCGATATTGCTCGACCTTTGCCAGGTCGACGTCGATCCCCATGCCCGGGCCCATCGGAACTTCGATGGCGCCGTCGACAAGCTTCATCGGCAGGGCGATGAGATCGTCGCGGTAGTAGATACCGCCCACCTGTCCGGTTTGCCACTGTGCCGGGGTCGACACAGGAACGACGCAGGACAGCGTCGCCGCAGGCGCGGCAGCGGCGAGATGGATGTTGGCAAGATTGCCGACACCCGTCTCGACCGAGCCGTTGACGTTACAGATGATCCCGGCCGCACGACACACCGCGCCAACCTCCATCGCCTTGTAGAGCCCGCCCGGCTTGGTCGTGTAGATCGACACAATCTGGGCCGCGCGCGCCTCGCTGATCTGGATCACGTCGTGCGCGTTCCAGGCCGATTCGTCGGCCATGACAGGCGGGTCAATGGCGCGAGCGACTTGGGCGATGCGCTCGATTCCCATGACCGGTTGCTCGACGTACTTCAGGCGGTACTTGTCCATGGCCCGGATGGTCGTGATCGCCTCGCCCGCGGTGCGATAGCCCTCGTTCGCGTCGACGCACAACTCGACCTCCTCGCCGACGACTGCCCGAATCGCCCGAACCATCTCGATGTCGCGCTTGGCGTCGACGCCGATCTTGATCTTGATGGTCTTGATCCCTTCGGCTGCGACTTGCGCCACCTCGCGCTCGGCGTCGGGGATCGATATCAGGCCGATCGAGTGGGTGACGGCGATCCGTGAACGCGCCCTGCCGCCAAGCAGCATGTGAACCGGCAGACCGAGCCAGCGACCGGTGACGTCGTAGGCGGCGAAGTCGAGCGCTGCCTTGGAATAAGGGTAGCCCTTGACCACGGCGTCCATGCGGGCGTGCATCTCGACGAAGTTGCCGAGCTCGACACCGATGAGCGCTGGTGCAAGATAGTTCTCGATCACCGTCTTGGCGATGAGCGTCGATTCGCCGAAGTAGCGTCCGAACTCGCCGCCCCAGTCTTTCAGGGCGGGAGCCTCGCCCCAGCCGACGCGTCCGTCGCTGTCAATGATGCGCGTCAGCAAATAGCGGCCGATCGTCTCGGTTAAACCGGTCCATTTGTGTTCGCGTCGCGTCGGCAGCTGAACGAGCAAGGTTTCGATGGCTTGGATCGTTGGCACGTCTTTTCTCCGCTTTTTCGCGACCTCACTCTCGTGATCACAGTTTGTGATCAAATATGGCACTTGTCAAGAAGGACGACCATGATCGTCGAGATCACCAACTACTACGCCGTCGCGGAACAGGCCGCCGCCGTGTTGGTTCAGCGCCGCCGGGCCTCGGCGATCCGCGCGCAGCTGGGGCTGCCGCCCGGGAAGATCTTCAGCAAGCTCGAAGGCGCGGGGCCGGACGTTCGTTGGGAATGCACCTTCGCGACCCGCGCCGACTACGACGAGGACGTGGCGGCCCGGGCCGCGTCAACCGAGTTCGCCGCCGCGCGCCGGGCGATGCACCTCCTGCTCGAACGCTTCGAGCGGCACCTTCAACAGGACGCAGACGCCTGACCGACGCGGCGCCGACTGGACCTCGACACCTTGAAGCCTCCGGCATTCGACTACGTCTGTGCGGCGAGCATCGCAGACGCCCTGGCCTTGCTCGAGGCGCACGGCGCGGGGGCGGTCCTGCTTGCCGGCGGACAGAGCTTGATGCCGACCCTGAACTTTCGTCTCGCCGCACCGAGCGTCGTCATCGATCTGAACGGCATCGCGTCGCTGTCGGCGGTCGAGCTCGACGACCGCGGATGGGTCGTCGCCGGCGCCATGGCCCGCCATCGCTTCTTCGAGACCAGCGCGATGATCGAAGAGCGATTGCCACTCGTTCGCGACGCGATGGCGGTGCTGGCTCACGTCGCAGTCCGCAATCGCGGCACCATCGGCGGCAGTCTCTGCCATGCCGATCCGTCGGCGGAGTGGCCGGCGCTCAGTCTCGCCTGCGACGCGGAGATGGTGCTGCAAAGCCGCAGCGGCACGCGCCGCGTCAAGGCCGACGAGTTTTCGCTCGCCCTCTTCACGACCGCGCTCGCCCCGGGTGAATTGCTGAGCCAGGTCGTCTTTCCGCCCTGGCCCTCGGGCCGGCGTTGGGGCTTCCAGGAGGTGTCGCGCCGGCGCGGCGACTTCGCGATCGCCGGCGTCGTGTGCGTCGTCGACCTCGATGAAGCAGGCACGTGCACCGATGCCCGCATCGTCGTCTTCGGTGCGACCGACCGGCCGACGCTTCAGCTCGAAGCGGCTTCGGAATTGATCGGCAGAAGGCCCCGCGACGACGATGCTCAGCGCGCGGCGCTGCGTGCGCGTGCTGCCGTCGCGTGCCGCTCGGACCACCACGCCAGCGCCGAGTATCGCAGCCAGCTCGTGCAGGCCTTGACCGTGCGCGCGCTGACCCAGGCTCTGCAACCCACCCTCACGCCAGCATGACCCGGACCATTCCGATCTCGCTGCTCGTCAACGACAAGCCGGTCACGGCCGATGTCGTACCGCGCCTGACCCTGGCGGATTTTCTGCGCAGGACTCTGAAGCTGACCGGCACCCATCTCGGCTGCGAGCACGGCGTTTGCGGCGCCTGCAATGTCCTGCTCGACGGCGCCGTTGCCCGCGCCTGCCTGTTGCTGGCCGCGCAGGTCGAGGGCCACCGCGTCGTCACCATCGAGGGCATTTCGCCCGCCAAGGGTCTGAGCGTCCTGCAGCAATGCTTCAAGGCGCATCACGCCCTTCAGTGCGGCTTCTGCACGCCGGGATTCCTGATCAGCGCGCACGCGTTGCTCCAGGAAAACCCCCGTCCGTCGCGAGCGCAGATCGAGGACACGATCTCCGGCAACCTGTGCCGGTGCACCGGCTACCTGCCGATCGTCGACGCGATCGAAGACGCCGCCCAGAGGATGGCCGCCGCCGGCGACAGCGCGCTCGAAACGGCATGTCGCCCGTGACGACTGTCGATCCGAGCATGAGCGGCGCGCGCCAGCGCCACGAAGACGACCGCTTCCTGCGCGGCGAGGGGTGCTTCGTCGGCGACTTCGAAGTGCCCGGCATGTACCACGCCGTCGTCGTCCGCAGCGCGCTCGCCCACGGCCGGATCGTCTCGATCGACAGCGCCGCTGCCCTCGCACTGCCCGGCGTCATCAAGGTCCTCACCCACGCCGACATCGCCGATGTCGATGCCCTGATCCCGGTTCGTGTCGGCCACCTCGCCGGACTCGAACGGTACTTGCAGTTTCCGCTAGCCAGGGACAGGGTCCGCTACGTCGGCGAGCCGATCGCGCTCGTGCTCGCCACCGACCCCTACCTGGCCGAGGACGGCGCCGACCTCGTTGCCGTCGACCTCGAGCCCCAGGACGCGGTCGTCACGATCGCCGGCGCGCTCCGCGACGAGGTGCTGGTGCACGCCGACAGCCGATCCAATCTCGCTGCCCACTACGTCGTAGAGCGTGGCGACGTCGATCGGGCGTTCGCAGTCGCCCCCTACACGCGGAAGGAAATCTTCCGCTGTCACCGACACTCGTCGGTGCCGCTGGAAACACGCGGATTGGTGGCTCGCTGGGACCCGGCCGGCGGTCGCCTCGAGATGTGGGGCGTGGCCAAGGTCCCCTTCTACAACCGGCGCTTGCTCGCGCAGATGATGAGGCTCGAGGAGCGACAGGTCGACCTGATCGAGCTCGATGTCGGCGGCAGTTTCGGCGCCCGCGGCGAGTTCTACCCGGAGGACTTCCTGATTCCTTTCGCCGCCAGGCTCATCGGCGGCGCGGTGAAGTGGGTCGAGGATCGGCGCGAGAACCTGCTGGCGATGAACCACTCGCGAGAGATGGAGTGCGAGCTCGAGATCGCTGCCGACCGGGACGGCAGAATCCGCGGTCTGAAGGGGACGCTCTTCGCCGACATCGGCGCCTATGCGCGCACGACCGGCGGCATCGTTCCGGCAAAGGCGGCGATGTTCATGCCGGGACCCTACGACATCGCGAACTACCGCTGCAACGTCAACGTGGTGACGACCCACAAGACGCCGTCCGGCACGTTCCGCGGTCCCGGGCGCTACGAGTCTAATTTCTTTCGCGAGCGCCTGATCGACATCATGGTCGCCGATCTCGGGCTCAACCCCGCCGACGTTCGCCTGCGCAACCTGATCCGTCCGGAGCAGATGCCCTACGAGATCGGCTCTTTGGTTCCTTACGAAGGGCCGGGACGATACGACAGCGGCGACTACCCGTTCGCTTGCCGACATGCCCTCGAGAAATTCGACCATGGACGCGTCTCGCAGCTGCGCGGCAAGCTGATCGACGGCAAATGGCACGGCGTCGGCATGGCCTGCTTCGTCGACAGCAGCGGCGGCGGGCCACCGGAATATGCCCGGCTCCAGATCATGTCGCCCGGCCGGGTTCGACTCTTCACCGGCGCATCGAGCAGCGGCCAAGGGCATGAAACGTCTTTCGCGCAGATCCTCGCGAACGAACTCGGCGTCGCTCCGGAATCGATTCAGGTGATCCATGGCTCGACCACGGCTGTGGCCGTCGGTTCCGGGACCTATCACGGGCGCGGCCTGGTAATGGGCGGCAGCGCCGTGAAGCGCGTGGCAGAGGCATTCGTCGCGCAACTGATCGGCGAAGCGCTGCGACGCAGCGGTCTGAGCTCGAAAGAGGAGGTCGTCTACCGGGCCGGCTCGGTGTTGCGCCTCGACGATGGCGCCCTCATCCTCGCCATCGAGGGCCTGTGCACGGAAGCGGACCGCGGCAGCGATGCGGCGCGGCATCTGCTCGAGGCGGAGGCCCACTTCGCGCAACCCGTCCCGACCTTCGAGTACGGCACCCAGATCGCTCACGTCGCGATCGATGCCGAGACCTTCGTTCTCGACGTCGTCCGCTTTCTGACCGTCGAAGACTGCGGCAACGTCATCAATCCCCTGATCGTCCACGGCCAGGTGATCGGCGCCTCGGTGCAGGGGCTCGGCGGCACCCTGCTCGAGGAATTCGTCTATGACGAGTCAGGCCAGATGCTGTGCGGAACCTTCGCCGACTACCTGCTGCCGACCAGCACCGATTTCCCGAACGTCGAAGGCTTCAGCGTCAACCGCGCGCCATCGCTCCTCAACCCTCTCGGCGCAAAGGGCGTGGGCGAAGGCGCGACCGGCGGGGTCGCCGGTGCCGTCGCCAACGCCGTCGCGGACGCGCTTCGGTCGTTCGGTGTGAGCGTGGTCTCGCTGCCCCTGTCGCCGAACAACATCGCCAAGCTCGTCCGCGAAGCCGGCGCGAGAAAGCCGGGCTACTTGGCGCCGAGCAAGGTGTTGGTGAAGTAGGCGGAAGTCGGCTTCGGGGTGTCGACTTCGTTCGTCGACTTCAGCAACTGGAGGGCATCGCCGATGACCTTCTCGTCGACCCAGCCGACGGGACGGCCGGCCGCCGCCGGAATCGCATCGGCGGTGGCCTTCACCTGCGTCGTCACGGAGCTGACGCTCGGATGCCCGGGCCAGCTCTTGACCAGATCGTTGGCCGCATCGGCGGGATCCTTCTTCATCGCGACGACGCCCTCGCCGACAGCCTTCAACAGCTTGCGCAGCGTTTCCGGCTTCTTCGCAATGATGGCGTCGCTGCTCACGAGGGCCATACCGGGAACGGACAGGCCGTTCTTGTCCATCTCCAGCACGACGAATTTCGCGCCCTGCTTTTCCTCGAGGACGGGAAGGTCGTTGGTCTGGTAGACGCTCACCACGTCGACCTTGTGCTGGACGAACAGCGGCACGCGTGATTGGGCGTCGACCTGCACTTTCTTCACCTTGCCGCAATCGATGCCGTTGTTCTTGCAGAACGAATCGAGATACGTCGTCCCCGTCTCGCCGATCGCCGTCGCGATCACCTTGCCTTCGAGGTCCTTGGGGACGCGGACCGGATTTTCCGGCCACGAGATGAGAGCGATCGGTGTCTGCGGGTGATACAGCGAAATGATCTTGACCGGCATCCCCTTGCTAATGGCCGTCAGGGCGAAGATGGCCGGCAGCAATACCGCGTCTTCCTGACCCTGCAGCAGTGCACCGAGGGCGGCCGGTGCGCCAGCGCCCTCACCGAGGCGAACGCTCAGCCCCTCGCGCGCGTAGAAGCCTTTCTCCTGCGCGACGTACATCGCCGCGTACTCGCCCTTCAGCTTCCAGCTAAAGCGGACGTTGACCTGCTCCTGGGAATAGGCGGTGCCGCTCGTCGCACCGAGGACACCGACGCCGAGGGCGGCGGTGACGACGAGCTTGGCGATGTTGTGAAAGAAAGTCATTTGAATCTCCATGTAAGGTGAAGTCAGTCGGGTCCGTCCAGATCTTGATTCATCCACCGCGGAGCGCCTCAGCCGCCCAAGCGGGTGCGCAGCGCCTGCAGTATCGAGTATGCGTACTCCAGCTCGGCGACGTCGAAGCCTGCCGCAGCCTCCGGGCTGAACTTCTGCAAGGCGGCACGTGCCCGCTCCGAATACATGACTTGCCCGCGAGCGGTGATGGAGACGCCGTCGGCATCTTCGAACTGGCGGTTCCATGCGACCGCCTCGTCGGCGCTGATCGACGCCGGCAGATCGAGCTCCACTTTGCCCGAACCGACGCGCACCGGATAGCCGCCTGGCAGGCCGTTGGGCCCGGGGACGTGACCGCGGCGATCCCGACCGCCGGCGAGTGCCTCCAGGACAGGAGCAGCCGAGCCGCCGGAGATGATGTTCAGGTCGCGAAACGGCAGCTGGATGTCGCGAAACCGTTCCTGCACGTTCGTCAACTCGGTCTCGCCTTGCCACACGCGAACCGGCGCACCCTGGCGCTGCGAGCTGGGCTTGCGCCACTGCACCAGGTGCTGGTGGTGGCCGAGCACGCGAATGGCCGATCGCTCGGCAGGTGGAAACGTCCCGGCGATGACCGAGGAAAAGATGGCGACGTTGCCGACGCCGCAGGTGATGGGCAGGCCGCGCGCGCGCAGCAGCTGGTTCACGCCGTCCGGGTAGCAGGTGTTGACGAAAAGGGCCGTCGAGCCGAGCTCCTTCAATGCCGAGGCGGTACGGACGGGCAGCATGCTTTGAAAGGCGAGGGTGATCCCGAAGCCGGCAGCGCCCACCAGGCGCGACCACTCCGAATCGGGCCGATCGACCGCCCACGGCGATTGCAGCGAAGCCGACTGAACCACGACCGACGCGGACCAGCGCCCGAGGCCCTCTGCGATCGACTCGATGCTGCCGAGGTCGAAGGTATCCGCGACGAAGTTCACCGGTCGCCCGAAGATCGCCGCGCGCGCATTCGACGCCGTGCGCAGCCATTGCAGTCGGGCCTCGTTGCGGCCGGCAATCACCACCGTCAGCGGGGCGGCCACGGTCGCAGCGAGGTCGTTGAGCATGATCTCGGCGAAGTAGCCGGTGCCGATGATCAGCAGATCGCATTCCCTCATGAACAAGCTCTCTCTGGTTGAACGATGCGATCTACGGCTTCAGGAAACCGTTCGTGAACACGGTGTTGACGTCGACGGTGGTCTGCATCAGTCCCATCGACACCAGAGCGCTCTGCAGGCCCTTCCACCCTTCCTCGGTGGAATAGCCGATGCCGGACTTCTCGACCTCAGCGGAACGGGTCAGCTTCATCACCTCCGGGAGCTTCAGTTCGGCGTATTTCACGTCGGTTCCGGGGTTTGCGTCGACGAAGGCCTTCATCGCGTCCGCGGGGTTCTTGGCAGCGGCCGTCCAGCCGCGCATGAAGGCCCTCGTGAAGCGGCGGACCAGATCGGGGTTGTCCTTGATCAGCTTGGCGTTGGTCAAGAGCGATGTGCTGTACATCTTCAGGCCGAGACTCTCCAGAAGGATCCAGTCGACGTCTTCGCCGGTCGCGCGCAATTTCAGCGCATCGTTGAAATAGAAGCCGACGCCGACATCGATACGGCCAGCGACGATCAGCGGCACGAGCGCACCGTCGGCAGGGACTTCCTTCAGCCTGGCCGGGTCCAGGCTCAAGATCTTCTTCAGCGCCTCCCACTGCCGGCCGGTGACGCTCTTCAACTGGACGCCGATCACCTTGCCATACAGATCGGTCTTGGCATCGCGGATGTTCTGGGCACGGCGAAAGATGAGCGCGGTCGGGTTCTGCTGAAGAATGACTGCCGTCGAGACCACCGGCAGCCCGCGGGCGGCGGCGATCAATGCCTGATCGGCCGACGCGTAGCCGAAATCGGCGTCGCCGTTGCCGACGAGTTTGACCGTCACCGACGAGCCCTCACCCGGCAGGAGCTCGACGTCGATTCCCTCCTGCGCGAAGAAGCCCTTTTGCTTGGCCAGGAAGATCGGCGCGTGTTCTGCACCGTAGACCCAGTCGAGGCGCAGCTTCACCTTGTCAGCAGCTTGGGCGCTGCCGGCCGCGGCAGCGGCCAGCGTCGCAGCGACGACCGCCCAGCGGAAGGCTTTGGCGCCGAGAGACTTGATATTCATGGTGTGAGGCCCTTGCTGCGATGGTGGAGATGACGATGGGATGAGTCGGCGAAGCCGAGGATCACGGTGCTACATCGTCGTCGATGCGGCCTCCACCGTGCCCGTCGCGGCGGGCATGATGAAGCGCTCGACCAGCACGAGCACCAGAAACAGGGCGACGCCGAGAACGCTCAGCACGACGATCGCCGCGAACATCAGCGTCGTGTCGAGCGAAATGTTGGCCGAATTGATTACATAGCCCAGGCCTTCGCCTGCTGCGACAAATTCGCCGACCACCGCGCCGACGATGGCCAGGGTGATGGAAATCTTCAGGGCCGCAAAGATGTACGGCAAGGCCCAGGGCAAGCTGATCTTGAAGAATTTCTCGCGTCGCGAGGCGCCCAGCGAATCCATGTACTCGAGCAGCTCGTTGTCGACCGAGGTCAATCCCTTCGCCATGTTGATGACGATCGGAAAGAAAGCGATCAGGGCGGCGATGACGATCTTGGGTGTCAGGCCGAAGCCGAACCAGATGAGAAACAGGGGCGCGAAGGCGATCTTCGGTAGGATCTGCGCGACCACCAGGAACGGATAGGTGACCTCGCGCACGACCCGCGAGAACGCGATCCCGATGGCGATGGCGGCGCCGAAGACGATGGCGTAGAAGAAGCCGAGGGAAATCGCCACGAACGTCGGCCAAGTGTTCTTCAGCAGGAGTGCGCGTTGTTCCCAAATGGCCTCGAAGACGATCGATGGCGGCGGAAGAATCACCGGCTTGATATGCAACAGCCTGACGATCAGCTCCCAGGCCGCGAAGAAGGCGACGAAGGTCAGAAACTGTCCCGACAGCAGTGCCCATCGGCCCCTCATGCTGCCGCAAGGCTCATGGCGGCGCCTTTGCTGTCGCCGCGCAGGAGATGGCGAATGTGCGTGGCGAGTTCTGCGAAAGCCGGCAAGGCCCGGGTCTCCTCCGAGCGCGGACGCGACAGCGGCACTTCGATTTCCTCGACGACCCTGCCCGGCCGCGCCGACATGACGACGACGCGCTCCGACAGCAGCACCGCCTCGGGAATGCTGTGCGTGATGAACACCACCGTCGTCTCCACCTTCGACCAGAGCTGGAGCAGTTCCTCCTGAAGAGTTTCTCGGGTGATTTCGTCGAGTGCGGCAAACGGCTCGTCCATGAGCAGAAGCTGCGGGCGAAACGCGAGCGCCCGTGAAATCGACACCCTCTGCTGCATGCCCCCCGACAGTTCGTTCGGATAGCGTCCTTCGAATCCCTCGAGCCCCGTGATCTCGAGCCAGCGGCGCGCCTCGGCGAGCCGCTCGGCGCGCGACATGTCCTTGCGCGCGACTTCCAAGGTCAGCATCACGTTCTCGAGCGCCGTCCGCCACGGCAGCAACAAGGGGCGCTGGAAGACATAGCCGACCTGTCCGACCACGTTCTGGCGCCCGATCACCTGGCCGTCGAACTTGACGCTGCCCGAGGTGGGCGAGAGCACTCCCGAGAGCACCTTGAGGAGGGTCGTCTTGCCGCACCCGGACGGCCCGACGATAGTCACGAACGAACGTGCCGGTATCCCGAAGCTCACCTCCTCCAGCGCGGTGACCGTGCCTTGCGCAGTCCGAAAGCGAACTGAAAGTCTGTCGACCGTGATCGCCGGCGCCTGGGTGGTCATCACTGAGAAACAAGGTGATCACGTAGTGTGATCACAAGACCGAAGGGTGTCAAGCGGGTTGTCGGGCCGTAGCTGCAGAAGAAAATCCAAGGTCCGGCACGTAGACTCATGCCGCCCAGAAGAAGCGGGTCGCCTTGCCGATTCCCTGCCGACGGCGTATCCCCCGAAACGCTCAGGCCAACAAACCGGCCCATCGATGCGCCTCGAGAGCGTCGCGCCGAAGCGCATTCGGTAGCGGCCGCCGAAGGGGCAAATCGCAGCCAGGTGGCGGCGATGAATCGCTCAGGCAAAAAGACAGCGGGGCCGTGGCGTCAGCGAGAGCGACGCCGCGGCCGCATGTAGTCGGCGTCGCCAGTGCCTGGTTTCTCGCCAACGCCGGTCACGAGGTCGCCGTACGAGCGAAACAGCCAGAGAGAGTTCGATCAGGCCATCGAACCGGCGCGGGTGGATGCGAGACTTGGGTTGTGAGCGACGGCTCGTCGACACGAGCGAAGTCGTTCGCCTCGAGCCGGCGCTGGCGCACATCGCGCGTCGCCTTGCAGGCGCTACATTCACCAGCGCCGACCAGGCCGGAGACGTTCATCGATTCACGACGCGCCCGGCACGTCTCAGCGGCGAGCGCGGCGTTCTCGCCAAGGGGAAGCTTCAGTCGCGACCTGGCGAAGCGAGCCGGCATCGACCTGGAGATCTATCCGGCAAGGGATACTCGGCGACATTCCCGATCCTCGACGTGAACACCGCACCCAGCGTCAGTCTCACCGCCGACGAGTACAAGCTCGTTTTCTCCCGTCTCGGCGACCGACTGCGAACCGCCGGAACGGCGGCGCTGAGCAGCTACTCGACGGCACTCAATCCGGTATGGTGCGCGGCTATCGTGCGCCGCGCTCTCGGCATATTTCCCGCATGAGCCGACCCGAGCTTGCGCGGTACGGGAGCGGCCTGCGTCACTCGACGCCAGGCAATGTCCCCTGCATCGTCCAGAGCAAGGTGGGGAGACTCTTCCTCAACGCCGGGCATGGGATGCTCGGCTGGACCCACGGCTGCGGTTCGGGCCGGTCGACTTCCGAGATCATCTCGGGCCGGCGACCCACCGTCGACTTCGCGTTTTACTGAGCCTTCGCCACGACATGTCGAGCCCGGGTTCTCGATCGGCATTGCGCACGGCGCTGCCCATGGTGGTTGTCCTGACGCTGGTCTGGGGGACGAACTGGCCGCTGTTCCCCTATGCAGTCCGAGAGGTCTCGGTCCTCACCTTCAGGGCGGTAAGCGTCTTCGGCGCGGGGGTGGCGTTGCTCGGCTTTGCCGCCTGGCGCGGCTACCCCCTGGCGCTGCCCAAGCGGAACTGGGGGCCGGTCGCGGCGGCCTCGCTCGTCTATCTCGTCGTCTGGAACGTCGCCAGCACATACGCTGCGATCCTGATCCCGTCGGGGCAGGCGGCAGTCCTCGGCTTCACGATGCCGCTCTGGGCCGCCTTGGCGGCGTGGGCGCTTCTCGGCGAAACCCTCGATCGGCGCAAGCTCGCCGCCTTGGCCATGGGCGGGCTGGGCATCGGGATCCTGATCTTTCGCGGCGCCGAAACCTACGCAAACGCGCCCGTCGGCTTCGCCCTCGGGCTGCTCGCAGGCCTGGGCTGGGCGATGGGCACCCTCATCCTCAAGCGTTGGCCGGTGGCCGTGCCGGCGACCGTTCTCACCGGATGGCAGTTGCTGATCGCCGCTCTGCCCATCACCCTGGCCGCACTATGGTTCGGCGACCGGCACTGGTTCATGCCGTCGTGGCCGGCGATCGCCGTGATCGCCTACATCGCCCTCGTTCCGATGGCCATCGGCAACGCCGCGTGGTTCACGATTGTCGGCTTGCTGCCGGCGAACGTGGCCGGTCTCGCCTCGGTCATGGTGCCAGTGGTGGCCATGATCTCGGGGGCTCTCCTCCATGGCGAGCCTCTCGGCGCGGTGCAGCTGGTGGCGATGCTGTGCAGCGCCGCGGGCCTCGGACTTGCGATCTTGAAGCCCGGGCGATCGTCGAGTACGACTGCACTCGAATAGAAGGTTCCGCGGACAAGTCTCGGTCCACCCGCACACGAGCTCGCTCAGTGCTCGAGCTGCGCCGCCTGTTTGGGTTTGAGAGAAGCCAGGAGGATGCCGGCGGCGATGAAGACGATGCCCGCCGCATGGTAGAGAAAAAAGCGCTCGCCGAGGAACAGGACCGCAAGCGCTGCGCCGAAAACCGGCATCAAGTGCGCCGATTGTCCCGCTCTGCCGGCGCCGATCAGCTCCACGGCCCGATTGAAGAACAGATACGAGACGAACGACGGCAGCACTGCCGTATAGGCCATCGTCGCCCAGGAGGGCCAGCCGCCGCGGATGGTCGCTCCGGTCCCTGCTTCCCACAGATAGAAAGGCAGCATCATCAACGAGCCGAGGCCCATCGCCACCACCAGGAAGCTGAGCGGATGCACGGCCGGGCGCTTGCGAAGCAAAGGCGGAAAGATCGCATAGATCACGACGCCCACAACCACCCACACGTCGCCGACGTTGAGCGACAGACGCACGAAGGCGTCGAGCGAGCCGTGCCCGGCGATGGCGATCACGCCGAATATCGAGACGACGACGCCGATGCCTTGCCACAGGGTCGGGCGCTCGCCGAACAGCGCAAAGGCCCAAAGCAAGATCACGATCGGCATCGTCGACTGCAGCAGCAGCGCGTTCAATGCCGTCGTGTACTGCAAGCCGATGTACGACATGGTGTTGAAAGAAGCGATGCCCGTTGCCGACAGGAGCGCCACGACGCGCCAGCTGCGCCGTAGAACCGGCCAGTCGCGCCGGAGTTGCGGCCAGGCGAAACAGATCGCCAATGCGAAGGCCCCGGTCCAGCGCCAATAGGCCAGCGTGATCGGCGGCACGAGCCCGGCGACGGCACGGCCGAGGACGATGTTGCCGGCCCAGAACAGATTGGCGAGCGCCAGCAAGGTCCATGCAGATGACCACAGGCGGCCGGCCAAGCCTTTCATCCCGTGACGGGCATACCCGCCCTGTGCCGCCGTGACCCCGCGCCAGCGCAATCCGAGTCGGGCAAACCTGGCGACAACCAACAGGCTCTCCGCGACTTGCGAGCGCGCGACAGTCCGGTCGAGGGCCGGCCGTCAGGCGAGGTCCGTATCAATGGACTGGCCCTACCGCCCCATTCGTTCAAATAGCCTAGAAAGTGGTATCCCAAGTGGTATCCCAACACAAGAGATTTCCTCAGGTGTGAGTGAACATCTTTCTCACAACTACACACTGACATTGGTGCCGGCTGTCCGAATCGAACGGACGACCTTCCGCTTACAAGGCGGGTGCTCTACCAACTGAGCTAAGCCGGCACGGCGCGACGGCTCGCGCCAGAGGCGGCGGCAGTATAGGCGTGGCGCCGGTCGCTACTTGACGCGCTTGAGCGACGGGCGCTTGGGCGGCGGCTCGGGCGGCGGCGGCTCGGTCTCGAAGCGGTCGGCGCTGCGCAGGCCTTTCGGCGTCGCGCCTTCGCTGCGCGCCAGCCGCGGGCCGCGCACCGCCACCGGCCGGGCCGGCGCACCGACCGGCTCGGGGTCGGCGCTGGCGCTCGGCGCGCCCGCAGGCATCGGAAACGCCATGCCCTGGCCGTTCTCGCGCGCATAGATCGCGATCACGTGGTCGATCGGCACCGCGATCTCGCGCGAGCTGCCGCCGAAGCGCGCCTTGAACTCGATCGTCTCGTTGCCGAGCTTGA
>JBDTUG010000011.1:0-29543 GCA_040007855.1 Caldimonas sp. | reverse complement strand
CTCGCTGAAGGGCGGAGTGCACCAGTAGCCGTAGACCCCCAGCCGCATGGGCGCCACCGCCAGCTTCTGCGGCGGGCAACCGGTGGCAGTCGCCACCGGGTCCGGCATGGCGAGTCCATCGCCGACAGGGATGCGTTCGTCCAGCAGACTCACCGTCATCTCCGGATACGTCTCCTTGAGCTTTTGCTCGTACCACCGGATGTCCTCGATGCCGCGTCGCTCGCCGGCGGGATTGGAGGGCTTTATCTCGGCGATCTTGAAGCCGCCCCTGGTGGCGACCAGAAGGTCGAGGCGGCCGTTCTCGTCGGTCGGCGCGGTGAAGGGAAACTCGGGGCGGGCATAGGCGCCGAAGTACAACTGCGCCGCCGCCTGGATCACCTTGTGCGCCACCATTCCTGCCGCAGCAGCCGGCTTGACCGAATCGACGCCATAGCACACGCCGCAGCCGCCGGCCGGCTCCCTGGTCACCCAGGCGCCCTTTTGCGCCTCGCTCCCTCCCTTCTTCCTGTTCCGCATCAATGGCGGTGTGGTCCCTTGTCGCTGCTGCATGACATGCGCCAGCTCATGCGCGAGAAGGCGCTCCCCCGCTTTTGACCTGGGTTCGTACATGCCCCTGTTGAAGACGAGATCGGAGCCCACCACGAACGCTTCTGCCCCGACCGCATCGGCCGACATCGATGCGGCCGCGCCGTCATGGACCCGAACCGCACCGAACCCCATGCCGAAGCCGGTCTCCATCCGGGCAAGGACGTCTGCCGCGAGGGGTTCGCCTGCGCTTTGCAGGACGCGCTGCACGCTGGCAGGGAATCCATGCGTTGCCGAGGCTGGAAGCCTGGTTCGGCTTCCATTGCCTCGCGGCGTGGTGATCGGCCGCGATGAGGACCTCGAAGCGCGCGCCAACGCCCGCTCGGCCAGGCGGTCGGCCGTCGCCTCGACGGAGTCGCCTGAGTCCGGGACATGCGCCGTCCGGACCGATGCCGCAACGCATGCCGGGCAGCCGCCGCCGCAGGCGCAGGACGACCTCGCACTGCGCGGCAGGCCGGACGTCGCCGCGCCTGTACGCGGCTTCGGCGCCGGCTTCGAAGCGGGCCGGGCCTGTGCCCTGGCGCCGGGAGCGAGCGACCGTTGCACGGCTCAGCCGATCCCCGAGCCGCCCGGCGGGATCGGCTGCGGAGTTTCCCCGGCCGGCCGCCCCGGGCGGTCGCTGCCGAGGTCGATGTCCTGGTGGTCGGGCAGACTGTCCCAACGGGTCGAGGCGTCGCGCAGCTGGGTCGTCGCGCTGCACGAGGCAGCGGGCTGCGGCTGGAAGGCGATCGCGCCGGCCGCATCGGTGTAGTAGCCCCAGGTCACGCAACCCAGCGAGATCCGGCTGCTGCCGTTGACGCAGATCAGGCAGCTCTGGAAGTCCCTGCCGGCATTGCGATCCGACTCCCAGTGGCCCGGCGTGTCCCACAGGATCGCGGGCGTCCGGAAGTCGCCGCTCTGCCCCACCCAGGTCTGCGAGTAGAACGGGTTGCGGCCGGTATCGGTCGTGTCGACCATCCAGCCCCGGGACGGCGCCGCTGGATCGGCCCAACCGGCACGCCGCCGCCGCATGTCGCTGTCCGGCTCGGCGGTCACCATGGCACCGGCGGTCATCGTGGTATTGCGCAGCACCTGGATCATTTCCAGGTGGTTGCACGACCAGCAGTTGTCGTCGGGCCGGGCGACGATCTTGACGTACAGGCCGCGCACGTTGGTGCCGCCTGCCGCGGCGTACGGATAGATGCCCTTGTAGGCCTTCTCGAACGTGAAATGCACGTTGCATCCGTCGACCCCGAAACAGTTGGCAGCATCGAACTGGGTCCCGTGGACACCCGGGACCGTGGTCAGCGTACCGCTGGTGATGCCGGTGCCGGCGCCGGTACCCGCCTCGACCGCGGCATCGGTGGTTCGCTGGACGCGCTGCACGGCGAGCGGCGTCGGCGTCGCGACGGCCGATTCGCCGCCGCCGGTGACCGCGGCGGCGGCGGCGTCGGCTTCGCGCTCATGCCGGTCACCCGGCGCGCCGACCGCGAGTTCCTGCATCGGCCGGGCGCCACGTTGCTGCAGGGTGTGGGTCAGCTCGTGGGCGAGCAGGCGTTGCCCGGCACCGGACTCCGGCGC
Source organism: Caldimonas sp. (assembly GCA_040007855.1). Taxonomy (GTDB): domain Bacteria; phylum Pseudomonadota; class Gammaproteobacteria; order Burkholderiales; family Burkholderiaceae_C; genus Schlegelella_A. The sequence continues at coordinate 27,398 of JBDTUG010000011.1, read as the reverse complement.
CCAGGCGCCGGCGCCGAAGACGATGTCGTTGCCGACGGTGTAGGCGCGTGCTGCCAGGCCGCGCGCCGACTCTTCCGCGGCCGCGCCGCGATGCAGGCGTACCGACGAGAGGTCGGCGCCGAAGCGCGGCTCGAAGCGCTCGCGCAGCGCTGGCGAGAGCGCCTCTCCCGGCGAATCGAGGGCGCGGCCGGGCGAAGGACGGGCGGCCGCCGCGCAACGCGGGCAGCCGCCGCCGCAGGCGCAGGGCGCGCTCCCGCCCGAGACACCGATCGCGCTCGGCGACGAGGGCCTGGGCGAAGGCGGCGATCGCAGTGGCGCGCCTGCCCGCGCCGGCAGCCGGGCGGCGGTCCGGCTGTCGGTGGCGCGAGCCCCCGGCGAGCGCTGCAGCGAGGCGGTAACCATGGCCATGGCGGTCAGGGGGCCAGCACCTGGGCCCGGAAGCGTCGCGCCCGCCCCTTCGCGTCCCACGCGAGGCCGGCGATGCCGACGCCGTCGCCGCCCGGCGCGCCCCAGTAGACGACGCGGGCCGAACGGTGCAGGTCGACGAAGTCGTGCGGCGCGCGCGGATCGGGCGCGAAGTCGGCCATCCGCAGCGTGTTCAGGCCGGCTTGGCTGCCGCTGTCGAGCCAAGGCTGCCTGCCGACCCGCGCCACGGCGTCTTCGGCCGAGGCGCCGGCGGCGAGCGCGGCATCGAGCGCCGCCAGCAGGTCGTCCGCCTCGCTCATCGCCTCGCCTTGCCCCGTCGCGCCTTGCCCCGTCGCGCCCCGCTCAGCGGGCGGGGCGCGGCTTGCTCGTGGCGGACCGGGCCGCTTTCTTCGCCGCCGGCGCCTTCGCGGCGCGCGGCGCGACAGGGCCCCGAGGGTCGAGCTTGGACGACAGGCGCAGCTTGAGCGTGTCGAGCGCTTCGCCCGAGAGCCGAACGTCCTGGACCTTGATCGCCCCGGCGACGAGCGTCACAGGCGCGCCGCCGACGGGCACGCTCTCGGACCCGTGACTGACGACCAGGCTGAGCTTGCGGTCCGGCGGGATCTTGGCGGCGACGTCGGCCGGTACGACGATCGCGTAGTAGCCGGCGCTGTCGACCTTGACCGGCGGCACGCCGGCCACCGGCCGGCCGTTCTCGTCGGCCAGCGTCACCGTCACCGGCCCGGCGGCGCGGCTGGCGTCGTCGGTGATCCGGCCGTGCAGCAGCGCTTCGGTCTTCTTCACCAGCGGCACCCGGACTGTCGCGACCTCGAGCTCCTGGTCGAGCAGCTCGACCCGGTCGAGGATCGTCCGGCTGCTCGCGCCGAGCAGTGCGGCCCGGTCGTCGCCGGGTGCGACGGCGGCGATGCGTCGGCCCTCGGCGTCGAGCAGCAGCTGCGCGGCGAGCTGGAGCTCGCGCACCTGCGCCAGCATCGCCACCCGGTCGGCCTGGATGCCTTCGTAGACCGAAAGCAGGTCGGCCTGGAACGAGGTCTCGCCGCGGTTGATGATCTCGACCGATGCCCGCTCGAGGCCGAGCAGGCGGCTGCTGCCGACGAAGTTGAAGGTCGCCATGACGTCGGTCCTCAGGTCTGGAGGGTCGCGGCGAGCGGCTTGAACAGCAGCGCCGTGATCGTGTTGAAGCTCGTGCAGCGCGCGTTCGGCAGCATCACCTGGTTGCCCGTCTGCACCGTGGTCGGCGGCGCCGGGTCGGTGTCCTGGGCGACGATGCAGTGGTCGCCCTGGTTCAGGCTGGTGTCGTTGGCGCGCGTCGCGATCGTCAGCAGCGAGAGGTTGGTGTTCGCGGCGCGCTCGCGCAGGCGATTGCCGATCGCGCGCAGCGTCGCCGCGACGACGAAGGTGTTGGCCATGACGTTGCCGGCCTGGTCGGTGTGGCACTGGTTGCTGGAAAAGCCGATGTCGTCGTAGCCGATCAGGAGCTGCGTCACCGGCGAACGGTGCGCCGGGCCGGCGCGCACCTGGTTGTCGCTGACGAGCGTCGCGCCGACCGGCAGCAGGGCCGCGATCCGGACCGCCGCCGCCTGCGCCGTCTGCAGCCGGGTCCCGGCCAGCAGGCCGATCGGCTGCGTCGTCGGCGCCTCGGCGGGGTCGCCTGCGGGCGCGGTCGACACCGGGGCGGCGGCGCTCGCCTGCACCGCCAGGCCCGCGTTCTGCACCCCGGCGAGGTTGGCGATCAGCACCGTGCCGGCGAGGGCATCGAGGCCGCCCACCGCCGAGCGTTCGCTCGCCAGCACGTTGTCGTCGACCATCAGCGGCCCGAAAGCGCGCACGTAGAGCGCGCAGCCGACCGGCTGCTCGACGTGGTTGGCGAGGATGCGGGCCGCGCTCGCCGCGGCACCGGCGACGCCGGCGCCCCGGCGCAGCTGGGCGAACAGGCCGAAGCTGGCGACCAGGCCGAGAACGATGCCCCCGCGCAGGCCGTCGCCGATCACGGCAGTGGCGGCGCTCGGCGCGATGCCGTTGTCGAGGATCGTGTTGCGCGCGACCTCGACCGCCTCGCCGTACTGGACGAATACGCCGCATACCGGGTCGGCGCCGCTGCGCCCGTGGCCCTGGATGCGGTTGCCGGTGATCGCCAGGTCGTCGACCAGGCCGAGCGAGATCCCGCCCAGGCCGCGCGTCGTCGCGGCGGCGCGCATTGCCGCGTCGAACGGGTTGCGCAGGTTGTCGAGCAGGCGGTTGTCGCGGATCGCCAGCCCGATCACCGGCGACCCCAGCAGGGCGCGCGCCCGCACCAGCGTGCTCTGGCGCGGGGACGACAGGGGCAGCGGCGCGCCGATGCCGTTCAGGCCCATCGCCTCGACCCGGTTGCGCTCGATCGCGATGTCGTAGAGGAAGCCGCTGTCGGCCTCGGGCGCGGCGCCGATCGCCTTCAGCACCACGGTCAGGACGACGACGTTGCGCCCCTCGGGGCGCTGCACGTCGATCTTGTCCATCTCGAAGCCGACCGCGCCCTCGCTCACCTCGTAGGTGCCGTCGTCGAAGCCGCCGGTGAAGCGGCCCGATTTGTCGGACGTGAAGGTGCGTTGCGCGCCGTCGGGCTGGCGGGTCAGCGTGATCTGGACGCCGGCGGCCGGTTGGCCGTCGGGGCCGACGACCCGGCCCATCAGCGTGCCCTCGCTCATCTGCAAGCTCGGCGCGGGTGGCGCCGACGGCGGCGCGACCGCGGCGGAACCCAGCGTGATGCCGTTGCCGGCACCGCCGACGACGTGGTTCTCGAGCACCCGCACCCGCTCCGAGCCGCCGCGCACCTGGATCCCACCCAGCGCGATATAGGGGCGGGCGATCTTCAGGATCAGGGCGATCGGCAGCTTGATCGCCCAGAAGGCGTTGACGTAGCGGGTGAAGACGAGCGGTCGCGTGTAGACGAGCTGGAGCCGGGTGCAGGGATCGACCGGATCGAGCGGGTCGTCGGGATCGTCGGGGTCGACCGGCGGCGTCCGCTCCGCGGGCACCAGGGCGATGTCGTTGCGCTCGATCAGCGTGTCGTCGGCGGAGACGTCGATCGCGGCGAGCCCGCCCTCCTTGTCGAACATCCGGATCCGGTTGTTCGCGATCACCAGGTTGGAGGCGTTGCGCGCCAACACCGCGTGGGTGCAGGAAAGGATCCGGTTCCGGGCGACGACGATGTCGGCGCAGGCACCCGGCTTGGTTCCCTCGATCCAGATCGCGGTGCCGCCCAGGGTCACGAAGTCGATGTGCTCGATCTCGACCCGGACCGAGTCGACGACCGAGATGATCGGCTGGTCGAGGGTGCGCTCGCGCGGCAGCACCCGGGTGCGCGCGCCGCAGCCGCGGATCGTCACGTTGACCCGGTTGGCGATGATCGCGTTGGTCGTGTGCAGCCCGGGCAGCAGGCAGATCTCCCCGCCCGCGGCCGGCAGGTGGCGCAGCGCGAGCTCGATCGAGTTGAAGTCGCCGAAGCTCGAATGGCCGTCGCCGACGACGTAGCTGCAGCAGATCTTCTGCTGGGCGAGCGGACGGAAGATGTGCCGGCAGTCGCTGATCTGGCCGAGCTCCCAGCTCGCAGTCTTGTCGGCCTGCCAGGCGACGACGCCGAGGGCGGCCCGGCGGTAGGTGATGCCCATCGCGGGCGCGTTCGCCGGCCAGACCGGCGGGTCGAAGGCGGCGCCGGTGGTGCGCACCGGAAACGCCCAGTAGTCGCCCGGACGGTAGTTGCTGCCGTCGGCAGCCGGCACGTCGAACTCGAGCTCGATGCCGTCGACCAGCGGCTCGGGCGCGCCGGTCGCGAAGCCGCCAACATCGGCGATGCCGTCCCAGAGGCGGAAGAAGGCGGTGCCGCCCACCGGCGCCGGCCAGACGCCGCTGGTCGTCGTCAACGCCAGCACGCCATCGACGCTGCGGCTGGCGACCGCCGAGAACGTGATCTGCCAGGCGCCTGCCGCGGCGTCGAAGGCCAGCGCCTCGAGGTAGAAGGTCGAGATGCCACAGGTGTTGATCGCCTGGTCGTTGGCGGTGATCGTGACGGTGCCGGTCGCCGGCACGGCGCCAGCAACGAAGATGCCGCGCCCGACCAGGCCGCCGTTGTAGCGCGACCACTTGAAGCGCGGCTGCCCGGCCGCCCCCGGCGACCCGATCTCGATCCGGTAGAGGAAGTGCTCGAGCCCGGTGTAGCCACCGCCCGCCTCGAGCGGGCAGTCGCCGGTGATCACGATGGCGGTCGACGGCGTCACGCTCAGGTGGCCGCGCGCCGCCGGGTCGTCGACCAGCGACGCGACTGCGCTGCAGTCCTCGGTCGTGCCGAGCCGGAGCAGCCTCAGCGTGGTGAAGGCGCGCACCCGCTCGGTGGTGTCGGGGCCGCCGAGCGCGCGCTCGAGCAGGGCCGGGTCCTGGAACGCACTGACCGTGTCTTCCCAGACCTCGAGCACGACCGCGTCGCGCACGCCGGCGCCGATCGTCGCCGGGCTGACCGCCGGCACGAGCGGCGGCCCGAGGTACTCGGCGTCGAAGGTCGCGCTCGCCGCCAGGCTGACCGGCAGCCCCGCGGCCCAGGCGCGGCCGGCGTCGAGCGCGACGTGCACGCCGGCGGCGTCGGCGACGGCGGCGAGCACCTGGAAGGCGCTCGACGAGGCCGCGGGCACCGCCAGCACGGTCGGGCCGAACGCGTCGGCGGCGACCGAGCGGCGCCACCACGCCTCGATCTCCTGCGCGTCGTTCCAGTCGCGGTCGAGCAGGACGCGGCCCTGCTGATGGCGCACGCCGGTGTATTGGCTTTCCGGGTCGAAACCCAGCAAAGAAAAATCGCCTTTCATGAGCGCTTCCTCAGGTGACTGGGATGAGCAGGACGCGCACCCCTACAGGCGCGAATTCGCGCAGGCGAATGCCGATGTTTTTCCACTTGTGCGTGCCGAGCAGGAAGCCGAACGCACCCATCTCGTCGGCGTTCGGCCCGTCTTCGCGGATCCGCCGGTCCACCGCCAGCGACAGCTGCGCATAGGCCGGCGCACCGAATCGCTCGGCGCCGAAGCGCAGGGTCGCGCCCGGGCCGAACACGCAGCCGACGTGTTGCGGCAGCCGGTCGGCGTCGCCCGAGAACCAGCTCGCCCGGATGCAACTGCCGGCCCGGGCGAAGACGCTGAACAGGTCGGCCGCGTCGCTTTCGCCGCGCACCGCGAACAGCGGGCCGACGTGGCTGTCCTGGTTGTCGTGGACCTCGAGGCGGCGCACGAACAGGCCCCCTTCGCCGCGGGCCCGCTCGACCCGGGTGCGGCCGAACACGGTGACGCCGGCGAAGGCGATCGGCGCGCCCCAGCCCAGCGCCGGGTTGCCGGTGGCGGCGCCGATCGCGATCGCCGCAGCGCCCTCCAGCACGCCGGCGCCGGCATCGACGATCGTGGCCTCTAGGCCGAGCAGGTAGGCGTCGTCGATCGCCAGCGCGCCGCAGATCGAATGGCGAAGATGGATCTCGGGCGTCTGCTCGAAGGCCTGGCGCTCGGCCGGCGTCAGGCCGCGGTTGGCGGGCAGGCGAAGCGCGGTGCGCAGCGGCGCGCCGCCGCCGGTGGCCGTGCCGTCGAGGAGGAGCGCGCCGCCCGGGTCGAGGGTGCAGCCATCGATCTCGAGCCGGTTCACGACCGCCTGCTCGATCAGCGCGCCGCTCGCCGGGAACGCCGTGCCGCGCGTCAGGTAGAGGCCCTGCAGGCGGACGTTCTGCAGCGCCTGCAGGTCGACCGCGCTGCCGACGATGGTCTGCGGCCGGATCCGCAGCGGCCGGGCCAGGCGGATCACCGGCCGTTCGCCGCTCGCCGCACGGATCGTCAGCGGCCAGGGGCGAGCGCCGCCGGCGTCGGGCTGCGGCTGCGGCAGGCGCAAGGAGAACACGCCGCCGACGTTGCCGATGCCGGCCACGGTCGCGAGGTCGAGGTCGTGGCGCTGGCTGTTGACGATCTCGATGATCAGCGGGCGGGTGCGCAGGGCCAGGTCGGCGAGCGCACCGGCAAGCGTCGTGGTCACGCCGTCGACCGCGATCCGGAGTGCCGCCACCGGCAGCGGCTCGAACCGGCGCGGCAGAGGCTGGGCGCCGACGCTGCCGTCGATCCGCTTCGCGCCGACCGCACCGGTCGCGGCCGAGACCCGCAGACCGGCGACCAGCGGGGCGGCGAAAGCCGCCGCGTTCGCGCCGGTGACGCCGAACACCACGCGACCATGGATGGGATCGATCGCGATCTCGAACGGCCGCAACGGCGGGACGAGGCCCAGCTCCCAGGCGCACAGCTCGGCGCCGCGGATGGTCCAGGGGATGACGGCGAACGGGGGGTCGGGAACGTGCAGGACCAGCCCGGGCGCGTCGTCGCCGGGCTCGGACGGCAGCACCGTGTACGGCTCGACGCGCACATAGGACTCGGGCCGCGCCGCCGGATCGCCGGTCGTCAGGCGGGCCATCGGCACCGGCCCGGGCACGGCGTCGATCGCCGCCAGGTTCGGTGGCTCGGCGTCGGCGGCGTAGCGGTGGGTGTTGAAGAGCACCATCGGCTCGCCCTGCGGGTGGAGCACGAAGCGGACCGCGAAATTGGCCGCGCCCGGCGCCGGCGTGATCGGCTCGATCTGGTTCCAGGGCGGGGGCGGCCGGCTCGGCCGCGTCACCGGCGTCTGGAAGTCGGCGAGGCGCCAGAGGAAGACGCCCAGGTTCGGCAGGTTGGGGGCGATCCGCCCGACCGGCGGGTCGAGCTGGAGCAGCGGCGGCCTGAGGTCGGCGGTATGGGCGAACGGATCGAACGGCGAGCCGACGAACGACAGCCACGCCGGCGAGCGCAGCGTCGCGGTGCCGCCGCGGATCGGCCGCGTCATCCGGTTATGAGGCGCGCGGCCGAACGGCGGGCCGCCGCCGACATCGGGGCGCAGGTGGTTGAGGGGCTGGTTCCAGGCCATCCGCTCGCGCAGCAGGGTCGCGTGCACCGCCCAGCCGGAGAGCGCGTGGACCTGCGACTCGACCGCGCCGAGCGTGCCCTTGCGGCGCCGGTGCCTGACCGTCCGCGCAACGTCGGCGCGCAGCGTCCACGGATCGCCCTTCAGGTGCGAGGTGCCGACCAGGTCGGCCAGGTAGGCAACCACCCAGTCGTCGCAGGTCTCGATGAACAGGTCGTCGTACTGGGCGCCGACCTGCGCCGCGAGCGCCTGCATGACGCTGTCGATCGCGTCGACGAAGGCACGCAGCGGGTACTGCGGCGACAGCGCCTCGTCGCGCTGGCGGTACAGCTCCGGAAGCCTTTGGTAGAGCGTCGGCTGGGTGGCGATCACGCTCATGAGGCGCCCTCCTCGGGATCGGCGACGAAGCGGATCGCCAGTCCGGCACGCGCCAGCGACAGCAGCTGGTCGGCGCGCGCGCGCAGGCTCCGGCGTGCTGCGGGAACGAGCCGGGAGGAGCCGGCAAAACCGATGCTCCCGTGCGGCACGAGCAGGGCCGACGCGAGCGAGAGCACCGGTGTCGCGACCGCGAGCGCCAGGGCCTGCGGCGCGAGCTGCAGCCGCTCGATCTCGACCCAGCGCACGCCGGCGACGTTCTGCACCGCGGCCAGGATCTGCGAGCCGTGCACGCCGTCGCCGAAGTTGCGCATCCGCCAGTGCATCAGGCCGCGCGCGCCGAGGTCGAGGTCGTCGGCCGGGTCGTCGTCCTCGACGCCGAGCGCGGCGGCGATCGCTTCCAGGACGTCATCGCCGCGCAGGCTCGGATCGATCGCCACCGCAAGGCCGAGCAGGACGCGCTGGCGCGAGCCGATCCGCACCGTCAGCGGCCAGCGCGCCGGCCCGCGCGCCGCGAGCGCGCGCCGCAGGGCGAAGTCGATCGCCGCCGCGTCGGCCGCCTCGCCCGAGGCGCAGAGCACGGTCAGCACGACCAGCGGCGCGCCGTCCTGCACCTGCCAGGCGGCGCGCGCCTTGAGCACGCCGGGCAGCGACAGCGCCTCGGCCTCGAAGTCGGCGAGGCTGACGATCCGGCCCAGGCTCTGCATCGTCGCCGGCGCGGCGAGCCGGGCGTTGGCGGCGCTCTCCGGTGCCGCGCCGCCGGTCGCCGGCTCGAGCATCCAGAGGTCGTCGAACCCGGGGACCCGCTTCGCCGCCGAGGGCTTGTCGGCGCCTTCGGGCAGCCCGTGCGCGCCGCTGCCGGTGCGCCAGCGGGCGACGACGTTGCCGCGGCCGGACGGCAGGCGCGCGCCGGTGCGACCGTCGCCGAACTGGACGAAGGACTTGCCGTCCGCGCCTTCGCGAACGATGTAGACCGGCTCGCGCGTGCCGCGGCCGAAGAAGCTCGCCACCCGCTTCCAGAGCACGCCGCCGACCCAGATCTCGAGCTCGGGCAGTTGCGGCGGGACGCTCGCGGTGTCGAGCAGGTAGGTGAGCGGCGCCTTGGGCAGGGCGAAGGTCTGGAACGGCTCGCGCCCGTCGCCGTCGCCGATCGGCGCCTCGACCTCGCTCTTGCCTTCGGTGGTGTCGACGAGGTTGCCGTAGACGTCGACGCTCGGCGCGTCGTGGTCGAAGTCGGCGAGGCGCAAGTCCGTGTCGAGGGTGAGACGGTAGAAGCGCGGTTCGGCGCCGCCGCCGCCCGCGCCGACCGCCTGCACCTGGACCGGCCGCGGCGCGCCGGCGCCGGCGCCGGCGAGGAGCAGGGTCCGGTCGGCGAGCGCGAGGGCGTCCGGGCGCAGGCCGAAGTAGTCGAGCGCATGGCCGCGAGTCGCCTCGGTGGGCGCCGACGCGGCCCGGATCGAGAAGCCCGTGCCGACCACCTGGTGCACAGTGACGCCGCGGATGTCGGCATGGCCGAGCGTCGTGCCCGCCTCGGAAATCGCCAGGTCTTCGTCGAGCTGCAGCACCGTGCTCGCACCGGTCAGGCTGCCCCAGGCGAGCGACTGCCGGTCGACCTGGGAGATACCGCGCTCGAGGACGCGCTTGCTCGCCGGGCTGCCGCTCGCATCGGCCGACAGGTTGGCCTCGACCAGGACGCGGGTGCCGGCCGCGAACGCCGCGACCTCGCCTTCGAGCGGCCACTGCCGCGGGCGCAGCGCCGGGCCGGCCGGATCGCCCTGGTTCGCATTCAGGCGGCGCACGTAGGGCACGCCGACCTCGCTGGCGTGGCCGTTGGCGTCGACGGCGACCCGTGTTCCCGGCGCGTTGTGGCCGAAGTGGCGTACCGAGGCACCGATCTTGTAGGCGCGCAGCGACGCCGCCGAGCCGAGCAGCGCGGTCGCGAGGCCGGCGCCGAGCAAGCCGGAGAAGGCGGGCAGGAACGACAGGCCGCCCGCCAGCACGCCGATCGACGACAGCGCACTCGCCGACGACAGCGCACTCGCCGACGACAGCGCGCTCGACGCCGACAGCGCGCTGGCCGACGAAAGCAGCGTCAGCGGCGCGATCGGCGCCGCGACGAGCGCCGGCGCCGAGAGCAGCGGCAGCGCCGAGCTTGCCAGCGACGACGAGAGCGATGAGAGCGCCGATGAAAGCGACGCGAGCGGCGTGCCCAGCGCCGCACTGGCGAAGACCCGGCCGCCGAGCAGCGAGGCGATCCGGCCGCTGGTCTTGACGTGGCGGATGCCGAACGCCTCCCACACCTTCTCGACGATCAGGATCTGGGTATGGGTCAGCGTCGCTCCGTTCGCCGTGCCGACCAGCAGGCGGTCACCCTTGGCGAGGGCGATCGCGTTGCCGGCGTCGAGCTGGAAGGTGTCGATGCCGTTGACGATCGGCGGCACGTAGCGCGGCCGGTAGAGATGGAACTTCGAGAGCGCCGGCCGCGCCTCGAACGCCGCGCCGGTCTCGAACTGCGCCGGCTTCGGCGCCGACGGCAACGTGGCGGTGATCGCGAAGCCCTTGGGGATCGTCACCGGCCGCTCGCCCTTGACCGCGAGCGCGAAGCGGGCACGGCCACCGAGCCCGGGGGCGAGCCGGTAGCCGAGCACCCGCACCAGATCGGCGACCGAGTCGCGCCATTGCGCGGTGCGCAGGTAGGCTTCGTTGGCGTAGCTCTCCTGGTAGACGGCGAGGATGTCGCCGACGATCGCCGCCGCCTCGACCAGGGCGATGCCCGGGTCGTCGGGCAGGCGGTGGGTCCAGCCGGCCAGCGCCGGCGCGGCGTCGATCTGCGCCAGGATGTGGGCGCGCATCGCAACGTAGTCGCCGATCCGGTAGTCGATCGCGTCGAGCCCCGGGCGGTTGGCGATCAGCCGCGGAAACGCGGGGTCGCGGGCGCAGTCGTGCTCGCAGGTCACTTTCTGCCTCCCCGGATGTCGAACACGATCCGGCCGCGCTCGAGCCGGTCTGGGTCGTTGGCGACGACCAGGATCTCGAACGGGCCGATCGGCAGCGTCGCCACCTGCGCCGTCGGCAGATCGCCCGGGGCGAACGTCACCGTGACCAGGCCGCCGTCCGCGCCCGGGTTGAAGCGGCGCATCGAGAGCTGGAGGGCGCGCTCGATGCCCTGCACCGCGAGCGCACGGCCGATCACCTGGCTGGCATGCAGCGACTGGCCGAAGGTCCAGGCGTCGGGATGGAAGAAGCCGCGCCGGCCGTCGCTCGTCCAGGCGTCGGAGAACTCGGCCTCGAGCTCGGCGCGCAGGTCTTCGATCCAGTAGCCCGGGCCGGCGCACAGCACGAGCTCGACGTCGAGCGGCACGTAGGCGGCGGGCCGGATCTCGACGTCGTCGCCGATCAGGCGCAAGGCGTCGAGCGCATTCTCCAGCCGGTCGACCAGCTCGACGCCCAGATCGCCGCCGCCGACCGGATCGATCACCACCTGCGCCGCCCGCCACGAGCCGCACCAGGCGTAGCGGGCGCGCGCGTGCGACACGCCGGCGATGCGCTCGGCGGCGGCGGCGTAGTCGGCGAGGGTGACGGCGCGCTTCTGGACCACGCGGTAGGCCTCGGGCGCACGCCGGACGATGTCGTCGCGAGCCTCGGGTTCGCGGCCGTTGCGGATGTCGAACGGGTTCCAGACCGCGCGCACCGGAACGCTCGAGCCGACCAGCCGGTCGGCGCCGACGTTGCCGGCCTCGCCCTGCCCGCTCTGGTAGCGGCAGCTGACCCTGGCTCCGGCCGGCAGCGGCGCGCCGTTGACGCCGTCGCCGAAGCGCAGGCGGCTGACCTGGTTCTCGTCGGTCTCGACCACGAAGTGCTCTTCGCTGCCGTTGCTCTCGATCAGATCGATCCGCTCCTGCCAGCGCCGCGTCGCGCCAGCCACCGTGACGTCGACGACCAGGGTCGAGCGCGCCGGCTCGCTGCCGTCGGCGGCGCTCGGCCGGTAGGCGAGCGGCGCGATCGTCGGGTCGCTCGGCGCGCGCGCGATCGCGCCGACCGGCGCCGTCGCACTGCCGCGCGGACGGGTCAGCGGCGCCCATGCGCCGGTGTCGGTCGCGACCACCGGCGGATTCGCCGGCAGCACCGCGTGGGCGCCCGGGGCCACGAAGATCGTCTGGTGCGGCCGCCCGTGCGCCACCTGGGCGAGGTTGGCGAAGAACAGGCTGACGTCGTCCTTGGGCGCGCCGCCGCAGTCGGCGACGAAGCAGAAATTGGACGCCAGGGCGTCGGCGTCGGCCCAGCGGACGCGGCAGAACCAGTCGCCGGTGACCGGGTCCTGCAAGGCCTCGGCACGGTCCGCGCCGGGAACGAGCGTCAGCAGCTGGCGGCGGTCGAGACGGCGACCGTTCGGCGTGCCGGTGGCGGGATTGAGCATCTCGGCGAGCACCAGCCGGTCGACCCGGGCGTCGACCTCGGCGGGCGCGCCCTGCTGCTCGACGGCGACGCCGCGCAGCAGGTCGCGCAGGCGCAGCGCCCGGGCCTGACTCAGCACGCCGGGGCCGGGCGGGTCGACGAGCAGCGTCAGGTCGGCGCTGGTCGCGCCCCTGGCGAGCGCCGTCACGGTGCCGCCCCAGGTGTAGAGGCGAAGCCGGTTCAGCTCGGCGAAGACCCGGCGGCGCCAGCGCGGCCGGTCGGCGAAGGTCGCGAAGACGACCGCGTCGGCCGCGTCCCACGACCTGCCGCTGCACACCGTCCAGGCGATCGCAGGCGCCGGCGGCAGGTCGGCAGGCGGCCCGGCGAGCGTCTCGATCACGAGCGTCGCCGTCGCCTGCTGTCCCTGGTGGACGTGATAGTCGACGAGCCGGGCATGGCGGGCGAGCGAGACCCGCTTCCTCGCGCTGGCGATCGCCCGCTCGGCGAGCACGCGGTCGTGCGCGTCGGCGAGCTCGTCGCCGCGCGCCGCGATCAGGTCGATCAGCACCTGGTCGAGGTCGGCCTCGCTGGTCGGCGCCCAGCCGCGGACTCGCGCCGCCATGGCGCCCATCAGGACGTGACGGAACGAGTCGTAGTCGCGCGCCAGGTAGTCGATCGCCGGCGCGCTGTCGGCCGGCGGCGGCCCCGAGCCGATCGGCGCGCAGGCGAGGTTGAAGCAGCCCGGGCGGAACTTGAACTGCAGGGCGTTGAAGACCGGGTCGATCGCCCGCGGCAAGGCGTTGGCGGGCGCGACCAGGCTGCCGACGCGGGTCGAGAGGGTGTAGGTCGAGTAGTCGCCGACCGGCTCGAGCGTCAGGCGCAGCCGCGTCGGCTCGCCGGCGACCGCCGCGACCGCGCTGACGCGCACCGCCGAGCGCTTGCGCCGGACGCCGCCTTCGACGAGAAAGGCCTCGCGCGGCGGCAGCGGCGCGAGCGCCCGGGCATTGACGAACTCGACGTCGAGGGTCGCGAACAGCGGTGGGTCGGTCGGATCGAGCGCGACGTAGGCGAGCCGAAAGCCGTTCCGGGCCAGGCCGTCGAGCGAGTCGGCCCGCTCGGCCAGCTTTTCGGGGTCGAGGATCGCGTTCATTTCGCGGGCCCTTGCAGGCGCATGCCGCGCACTTCGCCGGTAGCGACGATGCGGTAGCTCAGGTCGACCTCGAGCGTCGCGTCGATCGCCTCGACCTTGAGAGAGACCACGGCGACCCGCTCGCCGAGCCAGCGCGACAGGTTGCGGCTCACCGTCGCGTTGGCCAGGCCGGCGGCGACCGGGTCGTTGCGCTCGAAGACGAGCCGCTTCAGCCCGGCGCCGAACGACGGCAGGAACGGTCGCTCGCCCGGCGCGGTGAGGAGGAGCTGGATCAGCTCGCCGCGGACATGGTCGGCGATGTCGACCGGCGCGACGGTGCGGCCGTCGCTGCCGATGCGAAACGGGAAGGCGAGGTGGCGGCCGTTCATGGTGCGCGCCTCAGGCATCCGACAGGTCGAAGGCCATCTGGTGGCGGTGCCCGTTGGTGGCGTCGTCGTGGACGACGTTGCTGACCAGATCGGCGCGGTGCGCATGCAGGTAGCGCAGCACGCCCTTGGCGACCGCCGCGAACAGGATCTTCCGGTCGAGCTCGCCCGGGCCGCCGGGCAGCGGCTCGCCGTAGGCGGCCTGCCACTCCTCCTGCATCGCCGCGTCGATCGCCGCGGCCATGCTGTCGCCCAGGTCGCGCGCCGTTCCGGCCGTCAGTGCGTTTGCCATGCCGTCTCGCTCAGCCGGTCTTGACGCGCGTCGAGAGCAGCGCGGGGGTCGCCGGCGGGAACGGCTGGATCGGGATCATCGGCGTCACCGGAATGCCCATGCAGGTCTGGCCGACGTGGGTATGGGTGGTGAAGATCTGGACCAGCTGGTTGAGGTACTGGAGCAGGTCGTCGCCGAACACCAGCGGGTGGGCGGCGCCGTCGGTCAGCTCGATCTGCGGCGCCTCGACGATCACCTTGGTCGCAGCCAGCACCTTGACCTGGCCATCGTCGACCTTGATCGTCACCAGGTTGCTGCCGTTCCGGTCGGAAAGCGTCGCGGTGTGCGCGTCGTCGTCGAGCGCCAGCAGCAGGCCGGAGTCGCTCTTCAGGATCTTCTGCGGCGGCCTGGGCGCGCTGCCCTGCTCGTTCTTCGGCGGATCGTCGCGGCCCCACCAGCCGCCGACCCAGATCGGCCGCGCCGGGTCGCCCGCCTCGAACTCGATCCAGACGCCGGCCCCCACCGGCGGCACCGCGTGCAGGCCGACGTCGGGGCCGGCATAGGTGCTGCACGGCCAGGCCCACGGGGAGAGCGCGGTGTCGAGCACCTCGGGCACGTGGGCGCGGATCCGCGCCAGGCCCTCGGGGTCGTCGATGTCCTGGACCACGCCGCGGTACTTGCCGTAGAAGCGCGCGCGCGTCTGCGCCGCGAGCTCGACGACCAGGCGCTCGATGCCGCCGTCGTTCATCAGAAGACCCCCGAGAGCGGCCCGCCGCCGCCGCCGGCGGAGCGGGCGTTGCGCGACAGCGAGAAGCTCTGCCGGTAGCCGCCGTCGTCGATCTCGTGCAGGACGCGCGCGATCATGTAGTCGCCCGAGAGCTGCGGACCGACGCCGGTGACGGTGAGCTTGCGGTAGGGACGCAGCACGCCCGGGTACAGGTCGGCGTCGACCTCGCCGCGCGCCGAGAACGCCCAGGACGAGACGTCGACGACCGCGGCGGTCGCCGCGTCGAGATCGCTCTGCTCCTCGCGGGTCAGGCTGAGCAAGGTCGTCGCCGGCGCGACGATCGTGTGCGCCGCCTCGTCGCCGAGCGGCTGCTCGCTCGCGCTGGCCGCACTGGCGGCGAGCTGTTCCTTGTCGATCGCCCGCACCGCCCCGGCCTTGGCGAACTGCGGCCGGAGCGCGTCGAACTCGGCGCTGAAGGTGGCGATGTTGCGATCGGCACCGAGCAAGACGATCTCCGGCAGGCCTTCGTCCCTGGCCGCCGCGGCCTCGAACACGCCCACCGACTGGCCGGGGCTCGGTCCCGGCTCGACATAGACGAACATCCCGAAGCGCCGGGCCAGGGTGCGCAGGGTCTGCATGTTGGTGCCGCGCTGGACGATGAAGCGGTCGACCGCCGAGGCGGCGTCGGGCAGGCCGGCGGCGACGCGCGCGCTCAGGCCCGGCTCCTCGATCAGGTTCTTCACCAGGTCGGCGAGCGCCAGGTTCTCGAACACCACCACCTTCTCGTCGCGGTCGAGCAGGACGCTGTCGTCGTGGGCGATGACGACCAGGCGGCTCGCGTCGGGGGTCGCGTCGAGTTCGAAGCGCTGGCCGACGACCGGCCCGTCGAGCAGGGCGACGAAGTCGGCGTCGTCGACCTTGATCTCGATCCGGACCCGCGCGAACGGCTGCGCCGCCGCTTCGTCGAAGCCGCTCCAGACGCCGTCGTCATCGGGAATCAGCGAGAGCTCGAGCTCGGCTGCGGTGGCCATGCCGACTGCCTGCTCGACCCGGATCTTCGAGAACGAGGCGAGCTGGTCGGCGCTCGCCGGCACGTTGTCGACGTAGAGGCGGAATTCGGCGCTCGGCATGGCGGCTCGTCGGCTCAGCTCTTCGGCACGTCGACGACGCGGCCGGTGGTGCGGGTCAGCTCGGCCGCCTCGAGCTCGCTGTTGGCGTCGGCGATGTGCCAGTAGCGGCTGGCGTCGCCGGCGTAGAGCTTCTCGCTCATCGCGTCGAGCTGGTCGTGGGCGCGGATCGCGGTCGGCTCGCCGGCGGTGTCGGGCAGCGGGCGCAGCTTGACGACGACCACCCCGCCCTCGGAGCGCGGGCCACGCGCCGGGACGCTCGGCAGGCCGGCGTAGCGGGAGTTCTTCAGGAACATGGCGCGTCGTCCGGTCAGAGCGGGACGAGGTCGACCGCGAACTCGATCACCTTGGCCAGGTTGAGCGTGGCCTGGGTGTCCTTGATCATCTGCGAGTAGCCCCAGGCGCCGACCGCGACCGCGTCGGCCGGCGACGGCGTCGAGACCACCGCGAGGCCGATCTGCACCTCGGCCTCGGTCGGGTTGAGCAGCATGTCGTACTGCTTCTCGTTGATCGACATCGAGGTGATGCGCACCGGCAGCACCCGCGACGGCCCCCAGATGAAGAGCAGGCGCGGCACCTTCTGCGGCGGCACCGGCCGGGTCGCCGCCGCGCCGACGGCAGCCTTCTTGACGGCGCTGCCGACGGCGTCGATCGCGGCGCCGATCAGGCCGCCCGGCGTGCCCACGGGGTACACCATCTTCTCGAGCGCCGCGATCTGCGGGCCGACGCCGAACAGGCGCGGCAGCACCCCGACCGCGCCGCCGGTGCCGAGGTCGTCGGCGGCGGAGAACTGCGCCGTCACGGTGAAGCTCTCGACCGCCGGCGCCTCGGCGGTGGCGACTTCGCGCCTGGGCCGGTTGGCGGCGCTGTTGCTCGCCGACGCCGCCTGCGGGATCGTGATCGTCCGGCTCAGCGTCTCCGGGTTGAACTGGAAGATGACGATGTTCGGGATCGGCCCGAGGAACTGGCCGCTGTACTCGACCAGGGCGCCGCGCATCGGAATCAATGCCATGACGCGTCCTCGTCGTTGCGCTCGCGCTGGACCGCGATCAGGTCGAGCAGCTGCTGGAAGATCCCGGCGGCGATCGCGTCGACATCCGGCGCATCCCGATCCGCCCTGCCGACGCTCGGCGGACGCGGCTGCTGCGGCCAGAGCGCCATCTGCACGGCGAGCGCGCCGGGGAGCGACGCGGCGACGAGCTGCGCCTGCGCGGCGGTGAACCACTCGAGCTCGAGCTCGATGCGCTCGACCCGCACGTCATCGCTCATCGGACTCCCCTCGCCCTTGGGGCGGCCCGGCGGGCTCATCGGAGTACCTGCGTGCTGCGCACTGCGGTGTTCGCCCTTGGGGCGGCCCGGCGGGCTCACGCCGCGTCTCCCAACAGATGGGCGTAGTGCCCGAACTGCTCGCCGGCGACCTGGCGGCCGCCCTTCTCGAGCTCGCTCTTCACGGCGTGGACAACGTCGGTCATCGCCACCATGGGCTTGCTGCCGCGCGCCGCCGCCTGCAGGCAGGCGTTGAAGGCGGCGGAGCGGATCGCGCCCCCGGCGATCTCGAAGCGGCCCGCCAGGAAGTCGACGTCGATGCCGCTGATGTCGACGGCCGCAGGGAACACCTGGCGCCAGATCGCCGCCCGCTCGGCGACGCCGGGAACCGGGAACTCGACCACGTAGCGCAGGCGCCGCATGAAGGCCTCGTCGAGGTCCTTGCGCCGGTTCGTCGCCAGCACCGCCAGGCCCTTGAAGCGCTCCATCCGCTCGAGCAGGTAGCTGATCTCGATGTTGGCGAAGCGGTCGTGCGCGTCCTTCACCTCGGTGCGCTTGCCGAACAGGGCATCGGCCTCGTCGAAGAAGAGCAGGCAATCGGCCACCTCGGCGGCGTCGAAGATGCGGCGCAGGTTCTTCTCGGTCTCGCCGATGTACTTGTTGACGACCTGCGACAGGTCGATCCGGTACATCGGCAGTGCCAGCTCGCTCGCCAGCGCCTCGGCGGCCATCGTCTTGCCGGTTCCCGGCGGGCCGCAGAACATCACCGCCAGGCCGCCCTCGTTCCAGGCGCGCGCCGCGCCCCATTCGTAGTGGACCCGGCCGAGCGTGCGCATCGCCGTGACGATCGCGCGCAGGGCGCGGCTCTCGCGTGGCGGCAGGATCAGCTGCGCCAGCTCGAAGCGCGGCGCGACCGGCGCGGCGAGCTGCGCCATGTCGGTGGCGGCCTCGGCGCGGGCGAGCTCGAACAGGTCGGGACGCGGCCCGTCGGCGGCGCCGACCCGCATCGCCCGCTCGATCCTTCCGAGCGAGCGCTCCTCGACCCGGAAGCGCCGCGCTGCGTCGGCACCACGGCCGCGCGCGACCTTGCGCTCGCGCGCCGGCAACCCTTCCGCGGCGACCGTGGCCAGCCGCTCGGCGCGCTCGGCCATCGAGAGCGACGCGACCGCACAGACCGGCGCGACCAGCGCGCCCGGCCAGCTGCGCGCCGGCCCGCCCTCCTCGACCGGCACGTACCAGCGCAGCGCGATCCCGGCGAGCGCGCCGGATTCGTCGCCGCGGTGATCGTGGCCCGAAGCGTCGATCCACGAGTGGGGCGCGAGGATCTCGACGCCATGCAGCCAGGCCGCAGCGGCGATCGCGGGCAGCGCCGGATGCTGCACGCCGATGTCCGCGTCGAGCGCGAAGACCCGGGTTCCGGCGGCCGCGGCGAGCCGCGCGACCGTGCCTTCGACGTCGGCGCCGCGCGCACCCTGGACCGGAACGACCTGCATCGACTTGACCGGCGTTGCGCGCAGCCAGTGGGCAAGCGCCGGGGCCGGGGCCGCGCGCCCGTCCGCGGGCGCGAGGATCCGCAGCACCGCCGGCAGCGCGCTCTCGCGCGGATCGGCGAGCAGCGCCCGGGCGACCGCGGCCGGCATCTGCAGCGGCGCGTTCCACTCGCCGCCGTCGCGCTGCGCCGGCGCGACCAGCAGGCCGCTGCGATAGAGCGGGTGCGCCGCGTCGGCGCACGGCAGGATCGCGAGCGGGTCGTCCCAGAGGCGCTGCGCCAGCGCCAGCGTCGGGAACGGTCGGCTCGCGTCGCCGAGCGCCTGGGCGGCGACCGCGCCGAACGCGGCGTCGCCGCGCGCCGCGAGCGCGCAGGCGAGGACGAAGCAGGCCGCCGGGTCGAGGCCGAGGGCATCGACGGCCTTGCGCCACCGGCTCGGCGCCGCCGCCGCGCTCGTCGTGCCGGCGGCGGCGATCCGCTCGCCGAGCCAGCACGCGGTCGCGTCGCCGGCGAAGAAGGCCCGCTTCTCGTCGTGGAAGCGGAGCAGGTCGAGGCTGTCCTGCGCCGCGTCGGCGCCCGGGACGGCGGGCGAGGCCGCGTCGCGCCGCCGGCACCAGGCGATCTCGCGGCGCAGGCGCCAGGTCACCTGGGCCAGCCAGCGCCCGGCCTCGGCGTCGACGACGCGAATCTCGGGGTTGAGCAGGGCAGGCTCGGCGCGGTCCATGTCAGACCCAGTTCAGGAGCGGCGAGTCGATCGCCTGCTGACCGTTGACGCGGACGACCACCGCGTAGACGCCGGGCGGCAGCGCCGCGGCGGGCGGCACCGTGAAGTCGAGCTGGGTCATGGTCGACGCGGCGCCGGCCTCGAACAGGCCATGCGCGCTACCGTCCTTGAACAGGGTCGCGAAGGCCGACGCCGTGCCGCCCCCCAGCTGCGCGCCGGTCACGCGAAAGCTGCCGTGGCGCAAGGCGCTCGGCCCGGGCGGCGGCAGGATCGTGAGCGCGCCGCTCAGCGCCGCGCCGGCGACGACCGGCAGCAGTTCGGCGAGCAACGCATTGCTGGTGATCTTGCGGCCGCTCGGCAAGGTGCGCGCGATGCACAGGCCGTAGCCGTTGGCGGCGATCGGCGCCGCCGCCGGAACGGTGAAGCTCGCCGAGCCCTCGGGCCCGGGCACCAGCGGCAGCGAATCGCTGCCGAGCAGGACTTCGTCGTAACCTGCCAGGTCGGTGCCGCGCAGGGTGACGCTCGTGCCGGCGACGAAGCGCGCCGGCTCGATCGCGTCGAGCACCGCGCCCAGGCTCGGCAGGACGACGATCCCCGGCGCGGCCGGCGGGCCGATCGTCTTGACCAGCGGCGACCATGCCGGCGGCGCGTCGAGCTCGAGCATCACCGGGCGCACCTGGAGCGCGACCGAGATCCGGAACTTCTCTTCGCTGCCCTGCATCAGCTTGGACAGCAGGTCGACATTGGCGTCGTCGAAGCTCAGCTTGAGCGGCTCGGGGTTCTTGGCCAGGGCGAGGTTGGTCGTCGCCGGGCGCATGAAATTGAGTCCCTGGAGCACCGTCATGCCCTGGCCGAGCAGGCGGTGCGCCGCGACCGAATCGCTCTCGCCGCTGTCGTCGAAGGCGGTCATCAGGTAGTGCAGCGAGACCCAGAGCGGCGGCACCTGGCCGCGGTCGAGCGGCTCGTTGCGCAACTGCGGGTCGATCGCGACGCCGTAGAGGAAGAGGTTGAGCGAGCGCTGCCCGCCGCTCGCCGCCTCCGGGCGGCTGATCGTCACGGGCAGGTTGTTGAGCGCCGACATGAGCCGGATGCGCAGCAGCTCGCTGGTCGCCCCGATCGCTTCGCTGCTCGGCGTCGCCACGCTCAGCTCCAGCGCAGGTGATGGCGGCTCGCCGAGAAGGCGAAGCCGTCGCGGGCGCGCGGCGCGGCCGCCGCGGCGACCGGTGGAGCGGCGGGTGACGGCGGCGGTGGCGCCTTGACCGTGATCGCGATCGCGCCGATGTGCAGCTGTGGGGCAGCCGCGCGCGGCCGCGACGCCGTGCCCGAAGCGTGCATCCCCGCGTCGGAAGGGTCCCTCACGGCGACGCGCGCGACGGCACGGACGAACGGCGGCGGCGCAGCCGGGTCCGGCGCGCGGCCGTGCGCCGGCTCGCTCGACGCCTGCAGCAGCGACGAAACGGGCGCGGCGACGGCCATTGGCAGGGGCTCGTGCGCGCGCGAACGCGGGTCTGACTCCGGCGCCGGGACGCGCGCGGCGCGGCGCGCCGGCGGCGGCGCAGGCAGCGCGGCGTCGACCTCGATCGGCGCGTCGGCGAGTGTCCTCGCGACCGAGGTTCGCACCGCATCCATGGCCGGCGACGCTGCGATCGCGTCGCGGCCGACACCCGGCCCTGGCGACTGCGCTGGCGGCACGGACGGCGAGGGTGGCGAAGCCGCCGGCAGCGACGCCGCCGGGAGCGACCGGCCATGCGCCCGGGTCGCCTCCGGCGCCCGCGCCGGCACCGGCGGCGCCGCCTTCGGCGACGATCTCGCCCCGGTCGTCGCGCCGGCCGGCGGGGTCGGGTACGGCGCCGACCGGGGCGCCTCGACCTCGCGGTGCTCCTCCCGCAAGGGCTCGCCGGTCCCCTCGGGCAAGAGCGGGGCGGCCGCCGGGCGCGGCGACGCTGCGCGCACCACGGTCGCCAGGTAGCTCATGGCGCTTCCTCGCCGAATCCGGCGGCTTCGAGCCGGGCGAGGTAGAAATCGCGCCGCCAGTCCGGCATCTGCGCGATCTCCGCCTCCGCCCAGTGGAAGGCCTGGGCCAGCCGCGCGATCTGGCCGAGCCAGCGGCCCTGCTCGGCCGCAAAGGCGCCGAGCAGCTGCGCCTCGAGGTCGACCGCATAGCGATGCTCGGCCGCGCACGCCGGGCATGCGAGATCGAGCTGCAGCTCGCGCGCCGGGTCGGCCGCGGCGAGCGCGGCGTCGAGCGCGGCGACCACGGCATCGCTCGCCGTCGGCGTCTCGAGCAGGCTGGCGGCGACGAGGTGGAGCGGCGTCCGCTCGGCCTGCCAGCGGGCCTGGTCGGCACCGGTCGGCAGCCGGGCCCGGACCGTCTCACCATCGGCCTCGAACTCGATTGCGGAGCCCTCGCCCGGCCGGCGGCAGGCGACGAGATCGATCTCGACCTCGAAGCCTTCGCCGCAACCGGGCTCGGCACAGCGCAGCCCGACGCGCTCGGTGGCCGCGCCGCCAGCCTGGCGGATCGCAATCAGCGCGTCGAGCCGGCGCGCGAGCGTCCAGCGAGGGACCGCGTCGCCCTCGGGAGGCCGGCCGGCGCGATCGCTCAGACAGGCGACGAGCAGGAAGTCGGTCGATGCGACCGGCCGGGCCGTATCGACGCGCTGCGCGAGATCGGCGCAGGCGCTGCCGAACCGGCGCGCCGCGAAGGCGTCGCGGCCGGGGGTTTCGGCGGCGCGCGTTGCTGGAGACATGGGCTCGGCGACGCGACAGGAGGCAGCGAAGATCAGGCCTCCGACGGCTCCGTCGTGTCGACGTCGCGGGTCCAGCCCTCGAGCTCGAGCTTGAGGCTCTGGATCGCGGTCGCGTTGGCATTCGCATCGAGGTCGGGCAGTGCCGTGAACTCGCTGACCCAGCACTTGAACAGGAAGTAGCGCAGCGCCACCTGGCCGCGCTCGTTCATGACCTCGAGCGTCAGGTCCTTCTTGTAGCCGACCAGGTCCATGGTCGGGTCGCCCTCGTAGTTGTGGACCTTGTTCGCCCACTTCTCGAACTCGAGGTCGTGGGTGACGCCGCGCTCCATGCTGACGCCCTCGAAGCTGCTCCGCCCGGGCGACTTGTGGTCGTGGCTGTTGTCGCCGCCGCTCCTGTGCTTGACCACCTCGGTGGTGCGCTTGAGCGCGCCGCACTTGGAGATGCCCAGGACGGGCTTGCCGTCCCAGAGGACGCGGAACTTGAAATTCTTGTAGGGGTCGACGCGATGCGTGTTGACCACGAAGCCGGTGTTCGCCATGTGCTGCTCCTGTTAGCGACGGTCCGTCAGAGATCGCCGGCGATCTGCTGGATCTTGATGACGACGAACTCGGCCGGCTTGAGCGGGGCGAAGCCGACCTCGATGTTGACGATCCCCTTGTTGCGGTCGTCCTGCGTCGTCGTCTCGGCATCGCACTTGACGAAGAACGCGTCCTTCGGCGTCGTTCCCTGGAACGCGCCCTGGCGGAACAGCGAGGTCATGTAGGCGCCGATGTTGAGACGGATGCGCGCCCAGAGCGGCTCGTCGTTCGGCTCGAACACGACCCACTTGGTGCCGCGGAACAGCGACTCCTCGAGCATCAGCGCCAGCCGCCGGATCGGGATGTACTTCCACTCGGAGCCGGTCTGGTCGGCACCGTCGAGGGTGCGCGCGCCCCAGCTCACCATGCCGTAGACCGGGAACATGCGCAGGCAGTTGATCGCCAGCGGGTTGAGGGTGCCGTTCTCGGCGTCGGTGAGCCGGTAGTCAAGGTCGTCGACGCCGCGCAGCGTCGCCTCGATGCCGGCCGGCGCCTTCCAGACGCCGCGGTCGCTGTCGGTCCGGGCGAACAGGCCCGCCATCGTGCCGCTGCTGCCGAACGAGCGCAGCCGGTAGTCGGCGGCCGGGTCGGCGATGCGCAGGCGCGGGAAGAAGACGGCCGAATTGCGGCTGCGGAAGTTGCCGTGTGCGTCGAGCCAGTCCTTGACCTCCGACACCTCGTTGATGCTCGCCGGGATGTCGACCAGCATGAAGGCACGCCGCGACTCGCAGAAGGCGATCGCCTTCTCGACCACCTGGCGCATCAGGGTGTCGCCGTTCGCCTCGGCCGCCATGGTCGCGGCGCGCGGGATGCAGAGCAGGTTGAACAGGTCGGCCTTGCGCAGGGCATAGATGCCGCGGTCGTTGGCGTCGGCGACGGCGCCGACCAGCGCATCGGCGTTCGGCGCGGCGCCGTCGCTGCCGGCGCTGCCGATCTGGTAGCCTGCGGTCGTCGGCAAGGTCGAACCGAGCGGGTACTGCTGGACGTTGGCCGCGGCGCCGGCGCCGACCAGGCCCATCAGCGTCGCCGCGTTGTCGGCCGGGCCGGCGGCGTTGCTGAAGACGATCGTGTCGTTGATCGCCCGCGCCGGGTCGCCGCGGCCGGCCGTGATCACGAGGCGACTGTCGCCGATCACGGTCACCGTCGCGCCGGTCAGCGACGGCGGCGTCGGCTCGGCGGCCGGAGTGGTGTCGACCGCGGTGCGCAGCGCCTGCTCCAGGCGCGACGCGAGCTGCTGCAGCGTCGCCACTTCCGGGGCCGGCGCGGTCAGCCAAGTCGGCATCGTCGCCTCGAAGACGCTGCCGGCGCCGATCGCGATGCGCAGCCGCCGCCCGACCAGCGGCACTCCCGGCGGCTGCACCGAGCGGAGCGAGTTGAGGAAGGGCTGGCGCAGGGCGCCTGCCGGCAGCACCGCGCTCACCGTGCCGTTGCTCGCCGGCATGTTGGCGCCCGGCGGGTTCGGCACCGTGGCACGGATCAGGTGCGAGTCGGCGGCGAGCACCTTGACCGCATCGCGCGAGCTCGCCGGGTCGAGCGACAGGTTGATGTGCTTTTCCGAGGTGAGCGCCGCGGCGCCCGCCTGGTCGGAGGCGTAGCGCGTGACCGTCAGGTTGAAGAACTTGGTCGGGTCGGCGGTGCGCAGGTCGACCTCGACGCGCAGGGTGTTGCCCCACACCCCTTCGCTGGCGGCGACGAAGTTGACGATCGGCGGCGCCGCGAAGTTGGTCGGGCGCACGCCCACCGTCGCCGCGAGCGCCGGCGTCGCGGGATCGGTCGAGTGGTTGCGGACGACGACCGCCTCGGAGCCGCCGTTGAGGAAGAACTGGGCGATCGCGTAGCTCGCGTCGCTGCGCGGGTCGATGCCGCCGAACACCCGGCCGAAGTCGGACAGGCCGAAGATCTCGGTCGCGACGTTCATCGGCCCTTCGCGGAAGAAGTCGACGAACGCGGTGATCGACGTGCCGACGTTGGTGATCGTTCGAACCCCGCTCGGCACCTCCTGGATGTACACGCCGGGGTAGCTGACTTGGGCCATGGAGACTCTCCTTGCTGGGTCAATGCAACTCGTTCGAATCCCGCGTCATCTGCTCGAGCTTGAGATCGCTCGCCGCATCGACCCGAGGGCGCCGGTACAGCCAGTTCCCGTCGAGCGTCGAGAACCGCGTCAAGAGACCGCGCTCGCGCAGCTCCTCGAGCACGGGCACGAGCTCCGACTCGCCGACGTCTAGCCCGGCCGGCATCCACCAGCGCGCGATTCCCGTCGCCGTGTCGCACGCCTGCGCGTTGGTTCGCAGGTAGTGCGCCAGGGCGCGACGCAGCGCGGGCGATCGATCGCGGTGGGCCATGCTCGACTCGGCACGTGATCCGAAGCAAGGCGCAAGAGCAGTGCCATGGCGCTGGGCAGCCGCAAGTGCTTGATTCGACTGCGATCGCGTCCCGACGACGGCGTGCCGGGCAGGACAAATTCGCCCGGTCGAGGCCTCCGGGGCAACCCGGCGAGCGCGCAACCGGCCCGAGCCGAACCGGGGCAGGACTCATTTGTCCACCCCGAGGTCGCCCGTTGTCCGCCCTGGACGTGTCTGCTTGCGCAGCGCGCCCGGCACAATGCGGACGATTCGCGCCGAAACTCCCGACCGCGCGACCCACCGGAACGAAAGACCCACATGACGCCCTGGCTGCGCTTCGCGCTCGTGCGCTGCTGGCTCGGCGCCGTGCTGATCGGCGCGGCATCGGCGGCCGCGGCGCAGGACTATCCGAGCCGGCCGGTCCGCGTGATCGTGCCGTTCGCCGCCGGCGGCCCGGCCGACGTCTACGCCCGCTTCCTGGCCAAGGCGCTGCAGGAGGCGATGGGCCAGCCCTTCGTCGTCGACAACCGGCCCGGCGCCGGCTCGATCATCGGCACCGACGCAGTCGCCAAGAGCCCGGCCGACGGCTACACGCTGCTGCTGATGTCGAACACGCACACCGTCAACGAGTCGCTCATCCCGAACAAGCCGTTCCAGCTGCTGCGCGACTTCGCCCCGGTGGCGCCGATCAACGCCTCGGAGCTGGTGCTGGTGACGCGCAGCACGCTGCCGGTCGCCAACCTGGGCGAGCTGATCAAGCTGGCGAAGGCCCGGCCGGGGTCGCTCTCGTATGCGTCGTCGGGCCCCGGCACGCCGTACCACATGGCCGGCGAGCTGTTCAAGGCGATGGCCGGGCTCGCCATCGTCCACATCCCCTACCGCGGCAGCTCCGGTGCGCGCACCGACGTGCTGGGCGGCCAGGTCGACATGATGTTCGACGCCGTGCCGACGATGAGCGAGCACATCCGCGCCGGCAAGGTGAAGGCGATGGGGACGACCGGCACGGCGCGCTCGGCGGTGCTGCCCGACGTGCCGACCGTCGCCGAGGCCGGCGTGCCGAAGTACGAGGCGACGATCTGGCTCGGCCTGATGGCACCGAAGGCGACCCCGCAGGCGATCGTCGAGCGGCTCAACGCCGAGGTGTCGAAGATCGTCGGCCAGGCCGAGACCGGGCGCGCCTGGACGGCGCAGGGGGCGACGCCGATGGTGATGAACGTCGCCGAATTCGGCCGCTACCTGCAGGCCGATATCGCCAAGTGGGCGAACATCGTCAGGATCTCCGGGGCCAGGCCCGAGCAATGAGTCTTCCGCCGGAACGCGCCGCATGAGCGCGCCCGGCCGCTCCGAAGCGCTCATCCCGGAGCGCGCAGCGCGGAGGGTAGTCCAGTGAGCCCGCCGGGCCGCCCCAAGGGCGACTGCCGTGCGCAGCACGAAGGTACTCCAGCGACCCGCGAGATTCATCTCCTGTGCGCGGGCGCCGTGCAAGGCCTCGTCGAGGCCGTGTCGCCGCGCTGGCTCGCCCGGGCAGGCGTTGCGCTGCAGGCTCGCTTCGGCGCCGTCGGCGCGATGCAGGAAGCGCTCGCGAGCGGCGCCCCCTGCGACCTGCTGATCGTCACCGAAGCGATGCTGGGCGGCCTGAGCGACGCCGGCGCGATCGACGCCGCGGCGATGGCGCCGGTCGGCCGGGTCCGCACCGGCGTCGCGGCGCGGGCCGGCGCGGCCTTGCCGCGCGTCGACTCGCCGGAGTCGCTGAAGGCGGCCCTGCTCGCTGCCCCGGCCGTGTACCTGCCGGACCTCGAAAAGTCCACCGCCGGCGCCCACCTCGCCCGGGTGCTCGACCGGCTCGGCGTGCGCGATGCGCTGATGCCGCGGCTGGCCGTCTTCGCCAACGGCGCGGCCGCGATGCAGGCCCTCGCCGAACTGGGCGCGCCGGGGGCGATCGGCTGCACCCAGGTCACCGAGATCCTGCGCACACCGGGACTCGCGCTGGCCGGCACCTTGCCCGAGCCGCTCGGCCTGGCGACGGTCTACTGCGCCGGCGTCGCCACGGCGGCGCGCCAGCCCGCCCTCGCCACCGCCTTGATGGCGTTGCTGTGCGGGCCGCGGAGCGCGACCGAGCGGCGCGCGGCCGGCTTCGAACCGCTCGACCCTGATCCCTCTTCCCTTCAATCTCCCCATGTCGCATGAGCTCGCCATTGCACGCGCCAGCCACCTGCGTCCGATCGCCGAAGTGGCCGAGGCAGCGGGCATTCCGTTCGACGCGCCCGACTTCCACGGCAAGCACCATCGTCAAGCTGCAGCGGGGCTACACCGAGTCGCTCAAGGATCGGCCCGACGGCAAGCTCGTGCTGGTCACGGCAATCAACCCGACGCCGGCCGGCGAAGGCAAGACGACTAAGACGGTCGGCCGTTTCATCGTCGCGATCTGTGGCGGCGGCGTGACGATGCCCGGGCTGCCGAAGCTGCC
>JBDTUG010000010.1:0-30411 GCA_040007855.1 Caldimonas sp. | reverse complement strand
CCAGAACGCATGACTCCCCCTCACCGAGCTACTGGTGAAACATCCGGGCTAGCGCTGGCGCGGCGCGGGAAGGCGTTCTGCTCGTCTACCCTCCAAAAAACCCACCATGCACGTGTCCCTGCGGGTGGGTCCGCCGTTGCTTCACGTTGTGGTGTCCTTGCAGGTCTGCGCAGACAGTGAGGCCGCCCCCATGCTTGGGTCGCCTGCCGACTCCTCGGGTCCGGATTGCGTCGCCGATACTTGTCGTTCGCGTCTGGTCGATCCTGGAATTGACGCTTGCGTCCGCCCGGACGCGGCCAGTAGCGGGCGGTCAGCTGGCCGCAGTCAGCCGAGCGTCGGGAGCAACGCGTCCAACTGCGCGAACTGCTCGGGCAGCCCTTCGGTGCTCCCGATGTTGCGGTCGAGCGCTGCCTTGGTCGGGTAGAGCTCGGAGAACGTCAGGTGCGTCTGGCCGTCCTTCTCCTCGAACGTGACGGTGGTCACGGCGCCGTCGTCGCTTTCCTCGTTCGTCCAGGAAAGGCGCGACGGCGGCGTGACCTCAATGTACTTGCCGAAGAAGGCCATCGTCTTCGAGTCGCCGAGGTCGAACACGAGGCGGTAGCCGCCGCCTACTCGCACGTCCTGGTCCAGGGACAACAGCACCAGGCCGATCGACTTCGGCACCCACCACTGCCTGAACAGCTCGGGCCGCGTCCAAGCCTCGAACACCAAGCGCGCGGGCGCGTCGAAGATGCGCCTGACGACCACTTCGCGGTCGGACTTGCGCTCGGCCGAGGTGGGATGCTTCGCGCCCCCGGGCTCACTTCTTTCGACCATCGTCTCTCTCCTTGCGTTTCAGTTCCTCGACGACCTTGTCCAGTGCATCGAAGCGCGCCGTCCACATGCGGCGGTAGCGCTCAAGCCAGGCCCACTCCTCGTCCAGTGCGCCCAGCCCGAGCCGGCAGGTGCGCACGCGCCCTACCTTCTCAGTGGTGACCAGCCCAGCTTGCTCCAGCACGCCGACGTGCTTCTTCATCCCCGTCAGCGTCATGTGGAAGCGCTCGGCAAGCTCGGTGATTGAGGCGTCCTCGCGCCAGAGCTGCTCGATCACGCCGCGCCGGGTCGCGTCGGACAGCGCAGCGAAGGAGGCGTCGAGACGGGATACATACTGAACCATTGAGTTCAGTATAAGGTCGACGATCGCTGGATGCAAGCACGCGTGCGCCCGTCGGGCAGGGTCTAGTAGAACTTCAGGGGCAACTTGTCCGGATCCGCGAAGAACGTACAGCGCCGGCCGGTGTATGTCTCCACGGCCTTCGGCACCGCTTGACCGCGAATGAGGCTATGTCCTGACCTCGTTACTTGCGGAGCTGGCATGCCAGCTCGGCCGCACCAGGTAGCGAGGTCAGACTCCAAATCGCTCGCGACCTGCACTCGGGGCTCGCGGCACCCTCAACCCCTTTCATCTGGACCGGCCCAGTTTCCCCAGGTCACGTTTCTGCAGGGGGACGCCTGAGTGCGAATGCCATCGAACGTCGGCCTTTTCGGCGATGAGTTGAGGCTTCGCGATGTGCGAAGCGGGCCCAGTTGCCACGTTGGCGGCGGGCAGCTATATGGCGTCCCGCCGCACATGCCTGCGATGCGACCCGGTCTCTTCCCGCCGCCCCGTGTCCAATCGCGCCGCATACGGCCCAGTACCAGCCTCAAGGTGGGCGCCCCTGGGCGATGGCGTTGCTCTGTGCCGTCTGAGACCTGAGACAACCCGGCCTTTCGTGCACAGCGCGTGCAAGCCGTCGGTCAGCAGCCGCACAATGGACGCACGGCGGGAAAGACCCGGAGCGCGCTGGGGGCGCAGGGCGGTTAGCCTGCGACGCGTGGACCTGCGCCAAATCCAGTACTTTGTCGCCATTGCGGAGAAGGGGTCTATCTCCGCTGCCTCCGCCTACATCCACATCGCCCAACCGGCGCTCAGCGCCCAGCTTGCCCGGCTCGAGGCCGATCTCGGCGTTGCACTGTGCACTCGCCACCGCCGCGGCATCACGTTGACCCAGGGCGGCGAGATCTTCCTCGAGCATGCTTACAAGGTGATCGAAGGGCTGGCGGCGGCACGCAGTGCGGTCCTGTCCGTGGGTAGTCAGCCTCGGGGCGAGGTTACGTTCGGCTTGCCGGTCACGACCTCAACGCTCATGACGGTGCCGATCGTCGAGCTGGTCCATGCCCGGTATCCCCATATCAAGCTAAACATCGTCGACGGCATGAGCGGAGACGTCTTCGGCTGGCTCGTGGACGGTCGCCTGGATGTGGCGATCTTGTACGGTTCCGATCGGCCACCGCAAATCAAGGCCAAGCCGATCGTCAGTGACGCGCTCTACCTGATGGGCCACGAGAACGCCCTCACCCGGGGACGCGAGACGATCGCGTTCCGTGAGCTGACTCGGTTCTCGCTGTTCCACAACTCGCCGACCCGCTCGCGGCTGCGCCTCCTACTCGACGAAACGGCTCGCAAGCTCGGCTGTCCGCTCAACTACGCCGGCGAGATCGACTCGGTACCGCAGATGAAGCTGCTCGTATATCGTGGCCGCGGCTTTACTGTGCTGCCCAAGATCTCGCTCGGCAACGACGCGCCGGTGCCGAAGCTGCGCCAGCTACGGATCATCGAACCCGACCTGCGCTTGACCAGCTACCTGGCGCTCTCGCCCAAGCGAGACCCGTCGCGCGCTGCGCTGTGCGTATCCGACCTCGTCGAAGAGTTGGCGCTGTCGCTGCTGAGGCGCAGCAAGTGGAAGGGCGGGCGCGCCGTCACCGGGGCCAACGTCACGTCTAGTTTTGCTCGCGGAACTCGGGCGACCATTTCAGCAAGCGGCGCTCGAGCATCTGGAACAGCGAAACCAGGGTTACGCCGACCAAGCTCAGGACGGTGAGCGACGCGAACATGTCACCTGCGTTGAGCGTCGCCAGCGAGACGATGATCAGATAGCCCATCCCCGTCGTCGAGCCGACGAACTCCGAAATCACGACCCCGATCAGGGAAAAGCTCACGGCGTTGGGGAGCGCAGTGAAGGTCCAGGCCAAGGCGTTCGGGATGCGCACGCTCAAGGTCAGCTGCCGCTCGCTGGCACCGAGCGTGCGGCAGAAGTCGAGCAGTTCCTTCTCGATCGCCATCCCGCCCTTGAAAGTGTTGAAGAAGATCAGGAAGAAGACGATGAACCATGCGGTCACGACCTTGGAGGCCAGGCCCAAGCCGAAGATCATCGTGATCAGCGGTACGAAAGCGATGCGCGGCAGCGAGTTCAGCGCGACGATGAACGGATTGAAGACGATTGCCAGCTCTCGCTTCTGACTGAACAGCAAGCCGACGAAGAATCCCGTGACGACGGCGACGACTAGGCCGACCATGGTCGCGCTGAGCGTCGCCCACAGATGCGGCCAGAGGTATCCGGCCTTGGCACCGACCGTCCAGTCGTAGAGCCGCGAGACGATCTGCGACGGCCGGCTGACGAAGAACGGGTCGAAGATGTTGGAGTTCTTGCTGAGGATCGAGAGGCGGGTGCCGACCTCCCAGATGGCCAGGAACAGGACAACCAGTGCCACCTGCCATGAAATGAGCCGCAGACGGGTCATACGCTGGCGCCGCGTTGTCGCCGCCAAGCGTTCCTGGCGCGACGTTCCCTCCGCCTGCGTGGCAGGCGCGGGCCGAGCGACCGGTTCCAGCGACGGCATCGTCATATCGCTGCTTCGACAGCCATGCCCTCGCGGAACTCCTCGCCGAGCACCCGCCAGATAGTGCGGAAGTTCTCGGTGAAGGCTGGCGTGTCGCGTACCGAGAAGACGTCACGCGGCTGCGGAATGTCGACCCGGTGGTCGAGCAGAATCCGGCTCGGCGGCCGCGACAGCACGATGATCCGGTTCGACAAGGTAACGGCCTCGTCGAGGTCGTGGGTGACGAGGACCACGGTCTGGCGCATTTGCCGCCAGATCCCGATCAGCTCGCGATGCAGGAGCGTCCGAGTGTGGGTGTCGAGGGCGCCGAACGGTTCGTCAAGGAGCAGGATCTGCGGGTCGCAGGCGAGCGTCATCAGGAGGGCGACGCGGCGCCGCATGCCGCCCGAGAGTTGATGCGGATAGGCGTCGCCGAAGCCTTCGAGATTGCCGAGCTTGAGCAGACCGGCGACCTTCCTGTCGATCGCGGCGCGCCCGACATTTCGGTACACGAGCCCAAGCGCGATGTTCTCGCGCACGCGCTTCCACGGCAGTACCGTGTCCTTCTGGAAAATATAGCCCAGCCCTTTCGGCACCGTGCCCGGCACGACCTGCCTGTCGTCGATCTTGACCTCGCCCGCGGTGGGCGCATCGAAGCCGGCGAGCAGGTGGAGCAGCGTGCTCTTGCCGCAGCCGCTCGGGCCTACGATTGAGACAAACTCGCCTTCGGCGATGGTGGCGGTGACGTCGCCGATTGCATGGACGTCCCGTTCGCGGGCAAAGTAGGTCTTTTCGACCCGGTCGAGGCGGATCATCGGAACTCCTCCGCCAGGGAGAACGATCGGTGGGCTCAGCGCTTGGCCTTGCTCAGAAAGCTCATGTCGACCACCTTGGCGTACGGCACCGCCTCGAGTTCCGCGTTGCTGAACTGCCGGCCGTCACCCATGATCCGGATCAATCGAGTGTAGGCGTCGGCCGAAACCTCGTTGTTGCGACTCCAGACGCCTGCCTTGTAGACGCGAACCGCGCGGAGCGTTGCTTCGCGCTCGTAGCCGGTTAGGTAGGTGTCGAAGATGCCATCGACAATCTGCTCGGCGGTGCTGGAATTGAGCACGTCCTGCGCCTTCGCCATCGCGGTTACGAAGGCTTGCAGCCCATCGGCGTTCGTCTTGAGCGAATCCTGAAGGACGTAGCAGCCGACGCCGGGAACGTTGCCGCCGAACGTCTCCTTCCATGCGCCTTCGTCGGTGACGTCGAACAGCGTGTGCCCCCAGCCCTGCTGCTTGGCAGAGTCAAGCATCGAGATGGTGGCGATCGTCGCGTCCACCTGCCCGGACTTAACGGCGCCCACCATCGTGGCGAAGTCGCCGAGGCCGCGGATGGTGACCTGCTTGAGGATGCCGGCGCGATCGCTAATGTAGGTTGCCATCAGCCAGGTCGCAGACTGTGGCTGAGTCACGGCGATCGTCTTGCCGGCCAGGTCCTTGACGGACTTGATCTTGCCGGAATCGAAGTCAGCCTTGCGAATCATGATGTTGGCGAACGGAACGCGCTGGTCAAAACCGTAGATCACGGTCGCGTCCTTGCCCGCGAGGTTGAGCGCGATGGCGTCGTTGACCCCGGAGGTCGCGACTCCGATCTGCCCCGCGGCAAGCAGTTGCTTCGATCGCGGCCCACTTTGTGTGTTCAGGTAATTGACATCGAGACCCTGCTGCTTGAACAGGTCGCGCTTGAGTGCCACGTAGGCGGCGGAGTAGAGCGGATCGATGCTCGCTACTCCGTATTCGATCTTGCCGAGCTTGCCCTGTGCATGCGCTACGACCGGAAGGGCGGCGAGCAGGGTAGAACCTGCCGACACGCCTAAGAAGGACCGACGATCGAGATTCATGGACATCGTGCTTCCTTTGCAGAAGGAGGACAAGGCGGCCGCCGCGGCGCGCAGCCGAAGCAGGCTCAAGGCTGGGTCGTGTAGCCGGTCATCTTGTTGACGAAGATGTTCTGCTTGCGGTAGACGGCGAGCACTATCGCGCCGGTGTCCGAGTGGTTCTCGTGCAGCGAGCCAGGCTTTCGCCAGACGTACTCGCCGGCGCTGCAGGTGCCGTCATGGTCGTACATCGAGCCTTCTAGCACGTAGGCCTGCTCGAGCTCGGGGTGCTTGTGGTATGGGAGGTGCGCTCCGGGCTCGAGCTTCACGAGCACGGTCGACTCGCCCTTGTCCTTGTTTTCGTAGAGCACCTTTAGCCAGACCTTGTCGAACTGCGTCTTCTGCCATTCGAGTTGCTGCGGCTTGACGTAAGTAGATCCGTTGATCGTCGGCTTCATCTTTGCCCGCTTGATCGCGGTCGCTTCGTCGGCGGATGTCTCTGCTTGCACGGCGTGCTCCTAGGAGAGAGGTGATGAGAGAGATGGTAGACCCGTGCTTCGCGCTCATCCAATCGCATACGCGTCTGCCAGCCATCGCATTGCGCGATGGCTGGAACGGCCGATACCGACATCGAACGGTGGCAGCGAGTTCTAGGTGAGTGGCGAGCGACGCCGAGGACCGCAAGCTGGCGAGAAAGCGGAATTCTTTGCCAGCACGATTTCGCGTTGCCGATCGATGTGATTCGCGGGTTCGTCCGCGGCATCCAAAACCTGAATGAATCCTTCGGACTCGTCGATTCGAAGGGCGGCAGATCGTCTATGAGTAGTCGACAGCCGACGCTCATCGCGGACAAGGGCGCCGCTGCCTTCGGGTGATGTAAAGCCTACGAGCCGGCCGAAACAACGCCCACCTGGCCACGCCGGTGGGGCTGGAGACGGTGTCCGCTGAAGAGGTAGAGCTGGCGCGGCCCAGCAGCCCGCTCAGATTGTCTACCCCTCAAAAAACCCGCCAACGGTCTGGCACCGACGAGGGGCAAGCGTCGAGATGCCCCTACCTGTCGGACCGAGGGTCGCGGGTCCCGGCCCTGTCCACTCCGCCCAACTTCTTCTTTGCTGACAACGATTTAGTGTCGTACGACCGGTCGTTGAACTCTCCGGGGATTGGAATAGGAGACACAGGAGTGGCCGGCTCACCCCCGTTAACTGGACGCCAGGAGCTCGCCGTGCATCGCTCCGAGGAAGCCCGTATGCAACTCCGCGGCGCGGAAGGCCGGGTGCTGAAGCACTGCCTGGAGGTAGGCGGCGTTATGCGCGATGCCGGTGATATGCAGTTTCGCTAGCGCTCCCTGCAACCGTTCGATGGCCTGTTCACGAGTGTCGCCGTGCGCGATCACCTTCATGATCATTGGGTCGTAGAAAGGGGTGACCTTGTTGCCTTCCCGGTAGCCGGTGTCGACTCGAATCCCTTCGCCTTCCGGAAGCCTGAACTCGTTCAACACACCGGGACTCGGAAGGAAGTTCTTCGCCGGGTTTTCAGCATAGACGCGTGCCTCGACGGCGTGCCCATTGGCCACGATGCGTGATTGCGCGAGCTCCTGCTGCAGGAGTTCTCCCATGGCCAGCCGCAGCTGTGCTCCCACCAGGTCGACGCCAGTGATCATTTCGGTCACAGGATGCTCGACCTGGATGCGCGTGTTCATCTCGAGGAAGTAGAAGGCCTGGCTGTCGGTGTCGTAGAGGAATTCGACTGTGCCGGCCCCGCGGTAGCGACAGGCGCA
The DNA here is from genome assembly GCA_040007855.1 of Caldimonas sp. GTDB lineage: Bacteria > Pseudomonadota > Gammaproteobacteria > Burkholderiales > Burkholderiaceae_C > Schlegelella_A. Next base: position 23,092 of record JBDTUG010000010.1, on the reverse strand, counting down.
GGCGAGGGCCACGGCCGCCGCGGCGATCTTCTGACGCACGTCGTCGGCAATCATCGGCGCGCGCGCCTCCTCGACCACTTTCTGATGTCTGCGTTGCAGCGAGCAGTCGCGTTCGAACAGATGGACGGCCGTGCCATCGCCGAAGCCGAAAAGCTGGATTTCGACGTGGCGTGCGCGCTGTACATACCGCTCGAGGTAGACAGAGCCGTCGCCGAACGCCTTCTGGGCCATACCGGAGGTTGCCTGCACCGCCGCGACGAGCTCCCCGGAATTGAAGACCGTGCGCATTCCGATTCCGCCGCCGCCGGCGGCGGCCTTCACCAGGAGCGGGAACCCGGTTCGTTCACCCGCTGCGGTGATCGCCTCGGCATTTGCTACATCGAGCTTTCCGGTGCCCGGGACGATGGGGACCCCGGCACGCGTCGCGGCCTGTCGCGCCTCATCCTTGTCGCCCATCATGCTGATGACTTCCGCGGTCGGGCCGACGAAGGTGATCCCTGCCGACTCGCAAGCGCTCGCAAAAGTGGCGTTCTCCGAAAGAAATCCGTAGCCGGGGTGGAGCAACGAAGCGCCCGTCTGGCGCGCGGCGTTCAACAGCTTCTCCCCCTGCAGATAGCTTTCCGAGGCGCGCGCCGGTCCGAGCAGGATCGCCTCGTCTGCCAGGGTCACATGAGGCAGTTGCGCATCGGCCTCTGAGTACACGGCTACCGTGCGCAGTGACAACTTCTTGGCCGCCCGAATGACGCGACAGGCGATCTCTCCGCGGTTGGCGACGAGGAGGGTGGGCTTCATGAGAGGTTCCAGTGGAGCGAGGTGGACATTGTCTAACGCACGTTCGTTAGACGCAAGTGTCTTTGCATTTCGGCTTCACCGAGGCGAAGCCGGTGGCTTACGGTCCGCGCCAAGTGCACTAGAATGGCTGCGAACTGTTAGTAAGGAGCACGGAAGAGAATGGCAGCGAGCACAGCCAACGGCGAAGCTACTGAAAGATCGATCCGCGAGGCCGCCGTCAAGGCGATCGCGAAGCACGGGTTCGAGGCGGCAAGCCTGCGCGAGATCGCCAAGGAGGTCGGCATCCGCGCACCATCTCTCTACAACTACATCACTAGCAAGGAGCAGTTGCTTTACGAGCTGATGAAAGATCCGCTCACCACGATGCTCGCGGAGTACCGTGCCCTCGTGAAGGAGATCGACGATCCCGCGAAAAAGCTACGCGTCTTCGTGGGAGTGCATCTCAACTTCCACCTGCGATCGCGGCTCGATGTCTTCATCGGAAACATGGAGTTGCGCAGCCTTTCGGCGAATCACTTCCGCACGATCAGCAGCCTGCGCGAGGAGTACGCGCACGCGCTGCAGGACATCATCGAAGGAGGCGTGACATCGGGCGTCTTCAACGCCAGCGAGCCTCGTGTGATGACGTTGATCATGCTCGGAATGCTCTCGGGCGTGTGCAACTGGTATCAGCCCGGAGGGTCGATGTCCGCGGACGAAATGACCGAACTGCATACCGAACTCGCTTTTCGCATGCTCGGTGCGACGGCGGAATCGACCGCGGGCACGAAGGCAGCGAAGAAGCGCTCGAGCCGCTAACCCTCTTTGCGGAAGCGCGGCAGAAATCGCGCGACCACCGGGCCAGTCTCGTCCCACGACTTGCATTGGTTGAGAAAAAACGGGCGCTCGCCGTCTGGCGCTTTGGGCGCTCCCAGTTCCGGCATGAACTGCTCGCGGTATGCCGAGATGGTCTGGTACGCCGTATTCGCTAGCGCCAAGATCAGGTAGCGCACGTGCGTGCACCCGCTCGTTCGCCCCATGACTTCCTCGATCGCCCGTCCAAAGCCGCGAGTCAGCGATCTGCCGATCAGGCCCCGCGCGGGGTCGGAAGCGCCCGCGCACATCGAGAAAGGGATCGCGGCCATGTCCACTTCCGCCGCATGCACCGTCAACTCATGATCGACAGTGAGCCTGACGCGCATGAGATGCATGGGCGAGCCGGCCGGCAGTGGTCCGCGTTCCCTGTCCTGGTAGGTGTAAGTCTTCTCGTCCAGAAGTTCGCCCTCCAGGTCCCACAGTCCGTCGTCTCGTAGAAACCCGCGCGTCCGGACGTCGCGGGTATGGATGAGCCGTCGGGGCACAGGGGCAGGAAGCGATGGCATTGCCGGCATTCTCTCAAACGAACACGCGTTAGGCAAGCGGGAGCCCGCAGGGGCGAACGCTTCCCCTATTGACATTGAGGTGCACAAGTCCTTAAACTTAACTAACGCACGATAGTTCGCCCCATAGAAGGGCGACACTCATAGGAGACAGCCGACGTGTTCGAACAAGTCGTTGTATCGGGTCTGACGGTTGGGGCGATCTACGCCCTCATCGCCATCGGATTCACCATAGTGTTCTCGACGGTACGCATCGTGAACTTCGCCCATGGCGAATTCGTGATGGCCGGCGGCGTCCTGTACGCGTGGCTGAACATCGTGCACCAAGTTCCAGTCGCTGCCGCGATCCCGCTCGCGATCGTGGGCTGCGTCGTCCTCGCGTGGCTGTCTTACGAACTTTGCTTGGCCGGGATGAACAAGGACAACCACATCGCGCAGGTGATGGTCACGCTAGGCCTCGGCATCACGATCAAGGGCCTGGCGCAGGTGTTCATCGGCAAGGACACTCAGTTCCCTCCTACGTTCACGGCAGGCGCGCCGGTCGCGATCGGCTCGGTCTCGATCTCTCAGCAATCGATCTGGATCGTCGGATCGCTGGCCGTGATCCTCGGCCTCTTGTGGGCCCTCTTGCAAAGGACGCGCGTCGGAAAGGGCATGCGTGCTGTGGCCATCAATCACTACGCCGCCGTGCTGATGGGCATTTCCCCTAGACGTGCGGCGATCATCGCGTTCGCGCTCGCCGGCCTTATCGGGGGTGTAGCCGGGGCACTGCTCGCGCCGGTGGCGTCGGCGCACTACGACAACGGCATCTTCCTGGGCGTCAAGGGCTTCGCGGCGGCGATCCTCGGCGGCCTCGGCAATCCGATTGGCGCCGTCATTGGTGGCTTGGTTCTCGGCCTGACCGAGTCGCTCACGGCGGGGTATGTCAGCTCCGTCTACAAGGATGCGGTCTCGCTCGTCTTGCTCCTCGCCATCCTTTTCTTGCGCCCGCAAGGACTCCTCGGCCAGCGCTTGCCCAACAAACTGTGAAGCCGGAGACCTCCATGGAAGTAACCGCATCTGCTTTGGCGCCGGCGACAAAAACGAAACGGGCCGGCATCACACTATCAGCTGACCGGAAGTTCACTCTCTTGCTGATGGTCGTGTTTCCGATCTGCGCATTTCTCGCGCCGAACTCCTTCTACAAGTCGGTGCTGGTCTTCGCCATGATCAATGCGATCGCGGCTGTCGGCCTGTGCCTGATGCTCGGCTTTGCGGGCGAGATCTCGATCGGGCAAGCCGCCTTCTACGGCCTCGGTGCCTATGTCACCGCGTACCTTGTCAACCAGTTCCACCTCGAGCCGGTGGTCGCGATCGGCATAGGGGCGGCGGTAGCCATGGCCGTCGGTTGGGGCATCAGCCGGCCACTATCACGCCTGCACGAGCACTACCTTGCGATGGCGACGCTCGCGTTCGGAATCATCATGTACATCGTCTTCGCCAATGCGCGGCCATTCACCGGTGGCCTTGATCCGGGAACCAGCGTCGCGAGATTCGCGATTCTCGGATTCGACCTGTCATCAATGGATCGCTACTTCTGGGTCGTCTGGGTTGCGCTCGGACTGGCTTCGCTTGTCGCCGGCAACGTCGCAGCGACGCAAGTCGGCCGGGCGCTTCTCGCCATCAAGATGTCCGCGCCCGCCGCCGCCAGCGTCGGCATCGACGTCGTTCGGGCCAAGGCCTTTGTATTCGCGATCGGCGCGCTACTCACCGGCCTTTCGGGCGGGCTCTATGCCTTCTACGCACGTTCGTTCAACGCCAGTACTTTCGGCATCGGCTATTCGATCGAACTGCTGATGATGGTCGTGCTGGGGTCGCTCTCTCGGGTCTCGGGTGCGATCGTCGGTGCTTTCATCATCACCATCCTTCCGGTCCTGTTCGAGCGCTTCGACGACTACAAGACGCTTGTTTTCGGCATCACCATGGTGTTGATCATGAAATTCCTGCCTTCGGGGCTGGTCGAAGGCGTGTTCTCGCTCGGCGGTCGCCTGCTTCGCCGCAAGGAGAGCTGACGTGCTCTCCATCAAGCACATCTCGAAGCGCTTCGGTGGCCTGCACGCCCTGCGTGACGTCAGTGTCGAAGCAGAACGTTCACTTGTGACGGCGGTCATCGGCCCCAACGGCGCGGGCAAGTCGACGTTGATGAACGTTATTTCCGGCTTCATTGCGGCTGATGAAGGCTCTGTCGTCGTTGACGGCGCGGAGACGCTCGGCCTGTCGCCGCACCGCATGTGCACAAATGGCGTTGCGCGCACGTTTCAGAACCTGCAGATGTTTTCGGACATGAGCACGGTGGAAGCGGTGGTGACGGGTCGAACTCGACATCGCAAGGCGTCCCTCGTCGCCAACTTGCTCATGACGCCGTCCGTCCGTCGCGAGGAAGAGGAGGCCTTCGATGCCGCGCGCCGGCTGCTGGCGGCCATGGGCGTGCCCGAACCGTTCTGGGGGCGTCGAGCGGGAGATCTGCCGTACGGTCTGCAGCGGCGCGTGGAGATTGCGCGCGCGCTGGCGACCGAGCCTTCGTACCTGCTGCTCGATGAGCCCGCCGCCGGATTGAACGACGACGAGAGCGCGGCCCTGGGAGAAGCGCTCACGGCGCTTGCGCAGCAAGGCATCGGCGTGGTGCTCATAGAGCACGATATCGAACTGGTGATGAACGTGTCCTCACGCATCTTCGTCATGGACGCGGGCGCCGTGATTGCGAGCGGCTCGCCAGTCGAGGTCCGTACCAATCCGGCCGTGGTCGCCGCATACCTGGGAACTGGCGATGAGTGAGACCGTGCTCAGCGTCGACAAGCTGTCGGCGTTTTACGGCAACTTGTGCGCCGTTCGCGACGTGAGCTTCGATGTCGCGCGCGGCGAGACCGTTTGTGTCATCGGCCCGAACGGCGCCGGCAAGACGACGCTGCTCAAGGCAATCAGCGGCACGCTCACCAAAACAACCGGCGCCATGCGCTATCAGGGCGAATCCACCATGGGGATCGCACCGGAGACTCGGGTTGCGCGCGGGCTGATCCACGTGCCGGAGGGGCGGCAGGTATTCTCGGCGATGACCGTTGAGGAAAACATCGAGATGGGCGCATATGCGCGCCGCGGTACGAACCGCGAACCGGATGTCGAAGGCGCCCTCAAGCTCTTTCCACGCCTGATGGAGCGTCGCAAGCAGATGGCAGGTACGCTCTCCGGAGGCGAACAGCAAATGCTTGCAATGGCCCGGGCTGTGATGGGCTGCCCGCAGCTGCTGATGCTTGACGAACCGTCGATGGGCCTGGCACCACTCGTTGTCGCCGAAATCTACAAGCAGGTGCAGTCGCTGCGCGAGAAGGGCGTGACGATCCTGCTCGTCGAACAGAACGCGAAAATCGCCTTGAAGAATTCTGACCGTGCACTGGTGATCGCTTCCGGCGAGATCCGCCACCACGCGAAATCCGCGGACCTGCTCAAGGAAGGCTCCATCGCGGGCCTCGTCTTCGGGCACTGACTGAAAAGCACTGAACATGACCAATGCCTACGAAAAACTGGATGAGAAGCAAGCCTGGGCCAAGGCCGGCGGCAGGAATTCGCCGCGTGCAGCCAAGTGGCTGGAGAACCGGATGTTCGTGCGCGACCGCATCGATGCGCTGCTCGACGGGGAGCCCGACTTCGAGGACGGCCTGCTCGCGGGCATCGAGAAGGAGGTGCCCGCCGATGCCGTCGTGACGGTCATTGGATCGGTCGCGGGCCGCAAGGTCGCGATCATTGCGAACGACTTCACGTCGAAGGCCGGTACCTGGGGCCACCAGACGTTCCTCAAGATCACGCGCTTCCAGGAGCTCGCGCTGCAGCTGAAGATCCCGCTAATCTATCTCGTGGATTCCGCGGGCGCTCGCATCGACGAACAGAAGCAGTGCTTCCTCGGCCGGCGCGCGTGGGGGAACATCTGGTTCAACCAAGTAAAGCTCTCGGGTGCGATCCCGCAGATCTGCGTCTTGTTCGGGCCATCGCCTGCCGGCGCAGCGTACATCCCGGGGCTGTGCGAGACCGTCATCATGGTCGACAAGCAGGCCACCGCATACCTCGGCTCGCCCCGCATGGTCCACATGGCCATCGGCGAGGAGATCAGTGAGGAGGACCTGGGCGGCGCTCGCATGCACTGCGCGGTCAGCGGCCTCGGCGACATCCTCGTCAAGAGCGACGCGGAGGCCATCGAGGTCACTAAGAAGTACCTTGCCTTCATGCCGCAGAGTTACCTCGAGAAGCCCGCCGTTGTCCCTGACACCGGAAAGGCTTCACCGCCAGACCTGCGCGAAGTCATCCCCGTCAATGAAAAGCTGCCCTTCGACATGAAGATCGTGATCGACGCAATCGCCGATGACGGCAGCGTGCTCGAGCACAAGGCACTGTTCGCGAAGGAGATCGTCACCTCGTTCATCCGCATGGGGGGAATGGCGGTGGGAGTCGTCGCGAACAACTCCAAGTTCAAGGGCGGCGTGCTCTTCAACGATTCCTCAGACAAGGCGGCCCGCTTCATCTGGCTTTGCAACGCGTTCAGCATCCCGCTGTTGTTCCTGCAGGACATCAGCGGCTACATGATCGGCAGCTCCGCGGAGAAGGCCGGCATCATCCGCCACGGTGCGAAGTTGCTTTCCGCCGTGTGCGAGGCGACGGTGCCTCGCATCACGGTACTTGTGCGAAAGGCATACGGTGGCGGCTACCTCGGCATGGCGGGTGCGCCGACGCAGCCCGACGCGATGCTCGCGCTGCCTACCGCGATGCCGGCCCTCGTGGGGCCCGAGACGGCGATCAACGCCATTCACTTCAACCACATCCAGGCGTTGCCGGAGGCGGAGCGAGCCGCCTTCGTAGCGAAGAAGCGCGAGGAGTATGCCGAGGACATCGACGTGTTCACCGCTGCTGCCGATCCGTTCGCCGTCGAAGCTGTCGTGCACCCGAACGAATTGCGCAAGGAGTTGATCCAGCGCTTTCGCGCGTATTCGCTGAAGACCCCTGTCGTCTACGAGAAGCGCAATCCCATCCACCCGGTTTAAGGAGAGCGAAAAATGAAAACTATCAAGAGCCCGATGGCGGGGAGTGTCTGGAAGATCGTCATGACGGTGGGCCAGGAGGTCGACTACGGAGACACGGTCCTGATCCTCGAATCCATGAAGATGGAAATCCCAGTGGAAGCGGATAGCGCCGGCAAGATCGTGAAGTTTCTGGTGGCCGAAGGCGATGTCGTCGACGACGGTACCGTGCTGGCGGAGCTGGCGTGAACTGCGACTTCGAAGGCAAGTTGGCGTTCGTGACGGGCGCCGCCTCTGGCATCGGCGCGGCGACAAGCAAGCTATTGGCTGCTCGCGGCGCTCGCGTTGCTGTCGCAGACATCAACGTGGAGGCCGCAGCAGAGGTAGTGAATGAAATCGAACGTGATGGCGGCAAGGCATTTGCGATTCGGATCGACGTAGCTGATCCAGCATCGGTCGACGAGGCCGTCACAACCGCCACACGCGGAGGCCAGGGACTGGACCTCGCCGTGAACGCGGCGGGGATCACCGGAACTCTCACGCCCTGCGCCAACTTCACCCTGGATGACTGGCAGCGCATCGTTGGTATCAATCTGACGGGAACGTTCTTGTGCATGCGGGCCCAGATCGCGGCGATCTTGCGCAAGGGGGGTGGCGCGATCGTGAACGTGTCCTCGATCATGGGTAGTCACGCGCTGCCGGGAGCTTCCGCTTACGCCGCATCCAAGCATGGCGTCGAAGGACTGACCAAGGCGGCCGCGCTCGACTATGCGAAGCAAGGGATCCGCATCAATGCCGTTGCGCCGGGCTATGTCGACACGCCCATGATTGCGGGTCGCAGGCCTTCAGTGAACGACATGATCGTGGCGATGCATCCTATCGGCCGGATCGCTCATCCCGACGAACTGGCCAAGGTAGTCGCGTTTCTGCTGTCGGAAGACGCCTCGTTCGTCACCGGAAGCATCCACTTGGCAGACGGCGGGTTTTCCGCAGTGTGATCATGGGACCACTCGCAGGAACACGCGTTGTTGAGTTCGCGGGCATCGGACCGGGTCCGTTCGCATGCATGCTCCTTGGCGACCTGGGTGCGGAGGTCGTGCGCATCGAGCGGCCGGGGACTTCGGTGGCCGATCACCGCGACTTCGTGGGGCGTAGCCGAAGTGCGGTCGTGCAGCTCGACTTGAAGGACCCCCACGGCAAGCAGCAGGCGTTGGAACTGGTCGCGCGGGCGGACGCACTGATCGAGGGATTCCGCCCTGGAGTGATGGAGCGCTTGGGCCTCGGTCCCGAAGTCGCCCTGAAAACCAATCCTAGACTGGTCTATGGCCGCATGACCGGCTGGGGACAGGATGGACCACTCGCACTGGCGGCGGGGCATGACATCAACTACATCTCGCTCACCGGCGCGCTCGCCGCGATGGGCCAGGAGGGTCATCCGCCACCACCTCCGCTAAATCTTGTCGGCGACTATGGCGGCGGCGCGCTCTACCTTGTCGTCGGTGTCCTTGCGGGCATCCTCAATGCCAATCGCACCGGGGTCGGCCAGGTCGTGGATGCCGCGATGTGCGATGGCGCGGCTTCGCTCATGACGCACTTCTTCGCGCTCAGGGCGCAGCAATCGTGGACCGCCCGGCGCGAAGACAACCTCTTGGACGGCGGGGCGCCGTTCTATCGCACTTACAGCTGCGCTGACGGTCGCTTTGTGGCCGTTGGCCCGATCGAACCGCAGTTCTATTCTCTCCTGCGCGACAGACTCGGGCTCAGTGATACGTTGTTCGAGCGTCAGAATGACAAGAGCGCCTGGCCGGCGATCCGTGCGCGACTGTCTGAAATCTTCGCGACGAAGACACGCGACGAATGGACCGAAGTCTTCGCAGCGAGTGATGCTTGCGTCACTCCGGTGCTCGATCTCGAAGAGGCAGCGCAACACCCGCATTTCGAAGCGCGCCGCACGTTCGTTGCAGAAGTGAATGGCGTCCAGCCGTCCCCCGCGCCGCGCTTTTCGCGCACCTTCTCGTGCATCCAGAACTCGCCTGCCTTGCGGTCCACCGACTTCCAGTCTGTGATTCGGCGTTGGAGCCATTCTGCTACGTCTCCCCAAGGGGAATCATTGCAATGACTACAAACGAGTTGACTTTCATTGAGCGGCTCACCGTAGGAGGTGCCCGATGAGGGTCCTCGAAACCCTGTCGCCCCGCCACGCCGAGCTGCGACGCTCGCTTGAGGCGGCGATCGACGAAGTGTCTCCGCAGGCGCGGACGCTCCAGCTGGATCGCGAGAAGCGTTTCGACCGCGAGCTGCGAGACCGGCTCGCAGCGATGGGAATATGGGGTCTGGGTACTCCCGAATCGCTCGGCGGCAGCGGTGGAGACACCTTGGACCAGGTCATCGCGCTCGAAGTGCTCGGTCGCAAATGTGCCTCCATGGCGGTGTACGGTGTCGTCAGCTGTCTCGTTACGCGGATGCTGCGTGATTTCGGTTCGGCGCAGCAGAAGGAAGAGTGGCTGCGCCCCTTGCTGCGTGGCACGAAGCAGGGCGCGTTCTGCCTGACGGAGGAAGCCGGCGGCACCGACATTCTCGCGAACACGAAGACAACGGCGCGGCGCAACGGCGATGCGTGGGTTATCGAGGGCGACAAGACCTGGGTCTCGGGCGCGGCGTCGTGTGACGTGCTGCTCGTGACCGCGCGCACGTCCGAGCATCGTACGCGCGGCCTGACGGTCTTCGCCGTTCCGGCGAAGAGCGCGGGCGTGACCTCCACTCTGCTGGGGACGATGGCAATGCAAGGAATGGGTTGCTATTCCCTGCACCTCGACAGCGTCGAGGTGGACGCTTTGGCCGTTGTCGGACAAGTAGACCATGGCCTGCAGCAGCTCATGACCGCGCTTAATGGCGAGCGCATCACCGCCGCTGCCGTCACCAATGGGGTGGCGCGCGGTGCGATCGAAGCCGCAATGGCACGTGCGCGAAGTCGTACCGCGTTCGGCAAACCGCTCGGTCAATTCCAAGCGGTGCAGCATCGACTGGCCGCCTGCGCTGTGCAGACAGAACTTGCCTGGTCCGCTGTGCTCGAGGCTGCACGACAGGATGCCGCGGGGGTTACCACCGACGTGCTCAGCGGGCTGGCGAAGTGGGCGTCGTCGAAGGCATCGCTGGCGGCGACCGACGTCGGCATGGAAGTGATGGCGGCCGCGGGCTTCCTCGAGAACCAGGTCATGCAGCAGTACTTTCGCGATGCACGCCTGCATGTCTTCGCGCCTGTCAACAACGATATGGTGCTCAACCTCCTGGCCGAGCGTTGGCTCGGACTTCCCCGATCGTACTGAGATGGTCAACGTCGTCTATTGCATGCGCCGCCGCGCCGACCTGACGCTGCAGCAGTTCCTCGACCACTGGGGTAGCGTTCACGCCCCAATCGTGACGGAGAACCTGGCGATGCTTCGGCTCACCGGCTACCAGCGCATCGTGCCGAAGGCGCACGAGATGAGCCCGCAGGTAGAGCGGCGCAATGTCTCGCAGCCGCCCTATGACGGCATCGCGCTCCTTACCTGGGCAAGCGAAGAGGATCTGAGTATCTCGTTGCAGGATCCGAAAGCGCTCGAGGTGCAGCGCGCGCTCGCCCGGGACGAAAAGCTGTTCGTCGACGCCGAGCGATCGTGCCGCTGGGTGGCGGAAGCCATCCGCCACCTTTGACGCGCCGTCAGAAGGCCCGCTGAAAATCGAAATAGCGCTCGGCGATCAGGTTGCGGCACATCTCATCGTTGAGGGGTGCGAACGAGTAGAGCCGGTGGTCACGGTAGTAGCGCTGCATCGGGCCCGACACGTCGAAACCCGCGCCGCCCATGATCTCCATGCCGACATCGGCGGCTTGCTTGGCGACGTTGGAAGAGGCAAGCTTCACCATGGAGCTCGCTACGTCCATTTTCTCTCCCGCATCATCGCGTACGGCTGTGTCCAGCAAGAAGGACCAGGCCAGCTCGAGAGACGTGGCGACGTTCGCGAGCTTGTGCTGTACCGCCTGCAGTCGCGATAGCGTCTTGCCGAATGCGGGGCGCTCCTTCGCATACTCGGCGGCGTAACGCATCGCTCCCTGCGCGATGCCGAGCGCCACCGCCGACGCGTTGATACGTTCCGAATTCAGGGTGGCAAGGACTTGGCGAAAGCCCTGACCTTCGGCGCCGAGCAGGTTCTCCGCCGGAACGAACACCTCGTCGAAGAACACTTGACAGGTGTCGTAGCCGTTGATGGCGAAGGTCTCGACTTCCTCGGCCCTGATGCCCTTGGCGTTGCTCGGAACGATTAGCATCGAGACTCCGTCGGTCTTGCCTTCCGACGTGCGCGCCAGCACCACGTAGAACTGGGACGTGGTCGCGCCGCTGATCCACATCTTCGCGCCATTGAGGAGCCAACCGCCGTCAACGGGCCGGGCCCGCGTCTTCATGGCGCGCAAGATGTCGGTGCCGCCGCCGGCTTCGGTCAGGCAAAACGAAGCCTTGCACTCGCCCGCGGCAAGAGGCTTGAGCCACCTTTGCTTCTGGGGCGCGCTTGCGTTGTCCTTGAGAAGGCGACTGATCATGAACTGGACGACGCAAAAGACCGCCGTCGACGTGGACAGGTTTCCGAGGGCACGAAGCGCAATCAGCTGCTCGATGTTCGTGCCTCCGCTGCCGCCGAGCTCCTCGTCCACTCCCAACCCCCAAACGCCGAGCTGCGCCATCACGGTGTAGAGGTCGTCGTCGAACCGCTTGGCAGCGTCGAGCTTCGCGACCTTCTCCGGCGGGGACGTATTTGAGATGGCCCTGACCAAGGTGTCTTCGAACAGCACTTGCTCTTCCGTGAAAGCGGGCATAAAGGACCTCAGAAGTCGGATGGCTTGTGACATCCTATCGCACTAACCGTCGTTAGGCAAACAGTAGGGAACCAATTGACGCATAGTGGCGTTCTTACTTACACTTCGCCAAATGCTCAGACTCACGCACGTTCGTTCCTAGTAATTAAAGGAGACCCTGTTCATGAGACTTTCCTGTTTGCTCCGGCCCGTGCTTGTCGGAACTGCCGCCTTGCTGGCCGCGATGTCGCTGCATGCCCAAGAATCCATCAAGATCGGCGCCATCTTTTCGACGTCCGGCCCCGGCGCGTTTCTAGGCGTGCCGGAGGAAAGAGGCCTGCGGATGAAGGTCGACGAAATCAACAAGGCGGGCGGCATCGGCGGTCGCAAGGTCGATCTCGTGGTCTACGACACAGAGGGCAACACCAGCAAGGCGGCACAGCTCGCTCGACGCCTGATCGAGTCCGATCAAGTGGTCGCGGTCGTCGGGCCTTCGAGCTCCGGTGAGAGTCTGCAGGTGCTCCCGATCGCCAATGAGCTGAAGACGCCTCTGATCTCCCATGCCGGCACGGAGAAGATGACAAACCCGGTCACTCCTTGGGTGTTCAACACACCGCCAACGGACCGCGTCGTCGCGGCCCACTTGCTTTCGGTGTTCAAGAAGCGCGGCATCACGCAGATCGCGCTACTGTCGGCCGCTGACGGTTTCGGTCAATCGGGCGCGAACGTTGTCAAGGAACTGGCGCCGAAGTATGGCGTCACGATCGCGCGTCACGAGGAGTTCAATCGCACCGACGCGGACATGACGGCGCAGGTCCTAAAGGCCAAGGAATCACCAGCCCAGGCGATGCTCGTGTGGAGTGCGTTCCCGGCGCCGACGATCATCGCGCGCAATGCCGCCGCCGTGAGCTACAGCAAGCCTGTCTACAACAGCTTCGCGGCGGCCAGCAAGGACCTGCTCGTCCAGGCGGGGCCGGCAGCCGAAGGCTCTTTCGTCTCGTCGATGCGACTGCTTGCGCCCGACACGCTCAAGGCCAACGACCCGATGCGCGGCGCCGTCATGAAGATCTACAACGACTACAAGGCGAAGTACAACGAAGCGCCCGCCACGTTCGCCGCGCACAGCCACGACGCCATGTCCCTGATAGAGGCTGCGGTGCGCAAGATCAACGGACCCGTGACACGCGACAACCTCCGAGCCGCTCTCGAGACGGTGACCGTGACAGGCGGCAACGGCATTTATCGGATGTCGCCGACGTCGCACGGTCTGGATCCGGAATCCAATTCGATGGTTCTGCTGCAGGCGAAGGGTGGCCAGTGGGTGGTCTCCGATGAGTGAGTCGAGCATGCCGCCGTCCTCGTCGGTGGCAGTCCACATAGCGCGAAATGCCCGCAAGTTCCCGAAGCGCACGGCTCTTATCGGCGAGCGCGGGCGCCGCACCTATGCGCAGCTTGACGAGGAGGCGAACCGTCTCGGGAGCTACTTGCTCGGACAGGGCTTGGTCGCGGGCGACAAGGTGACGCTGCTTGCGAAATCGTCGATCAACTGGGTGGTCGCCTTCGTCGCGATCATGAAGGTCCGCGCCGTCTGCGTCCCACTGAACTACCGGCTAACGCCCGAGGACATCGCGAACAGCGTCGCGGACGCGAAGTGCAAGTTCGTGCTGACTACTTCGGACTATCGGGTGTCTCATCTCAAGGACGTCGACCTGCCCCTTGCCCTTATCGACGAGGATGCGGTCGGAGAAAACAGCCTGTCTGAGATTCTGAAGTCGTATCCCGCAGAGCTACCGCAGCAGCAGTACAGCGATGACGACCTGCAGATCATCATGTTCACCGGCGGGACCACTGGCCGATCAAAGGGGGTGATGCTGCGGAACCGCCAAGTGTTCTGTAACACGGTCCATGAAGCGCTCGACACGGAGATGAGCGAGCGGGATAACACCATCCTCGCGACCCCGCTGCACCACGCTGCGGCTCTCAATTGCTGGTTGCTGCCGCACCTGTATCTCGGCGCATGCACGACCATCATGACGGAGTACAGCGCACAAAAGATGGCGGACATGATCAGCCGCCACACGGTCACCAACGGGTTCGCACCGCCATCTGTCGCGCGTGAGCTGTGCCTCGCTGCCGAGATGGCACCCGAGAAGCTCGCAACGTTCGTCCGCTGGTACATCGGCGGCGGCGTACTAGGCCCGAAGGACCGCGATCGGATCCATTCGCTCGTGCCGGGATCGAAGATCTTCTATCAGTACGGATTGACCGAGGCCGGCGTGATCGTCACGGTGCTCAAGGAGGAGGATTACCACATCGCGCCGGATTCAATCGGCCGTCCGTTCCTCAACTTCGAAGTAAAGATCGCACGGGAGGACCTGACGGACGCGCCGTACGGCGAGGAGGGCGAGATCCTCGTTCGCGGCCCTTCCGTGATGGACGGCTACTTCGAGCGACCAGAAGCTACTGCCGCCGTGTTCCACGAGGGCTGGCTGCGCACCGGCGACATGGGCGCGATGGACGAGAACGGCTTCGTGTTCTTCCACGACCGCCTGAAGGACATGGTCAAGACGGGCGGCCTCAACGTTTACTCACAGGAAGTCGAGCGCGCGCTGCAGAAGTTTCCTGCGGTTCGCGAGGTCGCCATCATCGGCCTACCCAGCGAAAAGTGGGGCGAGGAAGTGGTGGCCGTCGTCGTCGCGCAGGACGGCACGACCGTCGTGGCCGAGGAACTGATCGCGTTTGCCAAGGCGAACCTGGCGTCGTACAAAGCGCCCAAGCGCGTTGTCGTCATTCCGTACGAAGAGATGCCGATCAACTACTCGGGCAAGATCGTCAAGCGCGACCTGCGCGCGCGCATCGTGCAGCGCCTGGCGTCATGATTGGGCTCGACTTCGCTGGCAAGCTCGTCGCCGTCACGGGTGCAGGGCAGGGGAATGGTGCCGCCATTGCTCGCGGCTTCGCGCAAGCCGGTGCTATGGTCGCGGTCCTCGACCGCAATATCGAAAGCGCCCGTTTGGTAGCGGAAGGGATTCGCGGCGAGGACGGCGTGGCCGACGCGTTCGGAGTCGATGTCTCCGACCCAGATGCTTGCACCTTCTTTGCCAGCGAGCTGCAGAAGGCACATCGCTCGCTCGACGTGCTCGTGAACAACGCCGGCGTGCTCTTGCGCGGCAAGATGACTGATCCGGCCGTGAGAAGCAACTGGGCCCGCACCCTCGACGTCAATCTCGGCGGCCCCTTCAACATGGTCCTCGCGTTTCTCGATCAGCTGAAGGCCACGAAGGGTTGTGTCCTGAACGTCGCATCGATCCAGTCTTTCGTGGCGACGCCGAACTCGGTCGCCTACACCGCGTCGAAGGGCGGCGTCGCTCAGCTCACTAAGGCGTTAGCCAGCGAGCTCGCCGAGTTCGGGATCCGGGTGAACGCCATCGCCCCTGGCGTTGTCGCGACACCGATGACCGCCGGCACGTTATCGGACCCCGCGAAACTTGGCGCCCTGCTGAACCACGTCCCCATGCGCAGGCACGCTGAGGCGGATGAGCTCGCAGGCCCGGCGCTTTTCCTGTGCTCGCCGCTTGCCTCGTATATCACCGGCGCCATCCTGCCGGTAGACGGGGGCTACCTCGCTGTCTGACGGAGTGGGGCGGCGGGATAGTCCGTGTACCCTCGCTCGCCTTCGGTATAGAAGGTCGCGCGGTCGGCTGACGCAAGGGTGACGCCTTCACGCAGGCGCAGCGCCAGATCCGGATTGGCGATGTAGGGTCGCCCGAATGCAATGAGATCAGCAGTGCCTTCGCGCAGTGTGCGCTCCGCGGATTCGGCTTCGTAGCTACCCGCCACCATCAACGCGCCCTCGAAACGTGCCCGCGAGAAGCGCGCAACGTCGTCGACACCCGTGACGGACACACTGCGATCGCCACTGACTTCCGGGTTGATGACGTGCAAGTACGCCGGCTTCGTGGCGGTGAGGCCACGAATCGCAACGTCGAACAAGTCCTCGGCATTCGAATCGTCGACGTCGTTGAAGACGCCGAAAGGGGACAGCCGTACCCCAGTCCGATCCTTTCCGACGGCAAGGCACACGGCCTCACACACTTCCCAGAGCAGTCGGCTGCGCCCTTGTGCCGTGCCACCGTACGCATCGGTGCGTTGGTTAGAACTCTCGTGCAGGAACTGGTCGATGAGATAGCCATTGCCCGCATGGATCTCGACGCCATCGAACCCAGCTACGACGGCGCTGCGTGCGGCGCGTGCGTACTGCTGGACGATGGCTTTGATTTCTTGTGCGGCCAGTTCATGAGGCACGGGCGCGGGATGGATACCGGTTGCGGTGAAGATCCGGACGCGCGGAGCGATAGGCGATGGACCGACGGAGCGGGTCCCGGGTGCGCGATTGTCGGGGTGCGACACGCGTCCGACGTGCCAGAGTTGCAAAACGATCTTTCCTCCCGCAGCATGCACGGCGGCGGTGACTTGGCGCCAGCCTTTGACCTGCGCTTCCGTGTGAATTCCCGGCGTGCGGACGTAGCCTTGGCCCTCTGCGTCGATCTGCGTTGCCTCTGCCACGATGAGGCCGGCCGTCGCTCGCTGCGCGTAGTAGCGCGCCATCAGCGGCGTGGGAACGCCGTCGGGGCCGGACCGTGCTCGCGTCATCGGCGCCATGACCACACGCGAGGGCAACGCCAGTGCGCCCACGCGCAGTGGCGAGAACAGCAGGCTCATGCGGCTAGCGCCACATCCCGGAATCGCTTCAGGCTGCCGGCGCGCAGCACCTTGCCGGGGAGCGGATGGCCCACGATCTCCTCGGCCATCTGAGCGCAATCGATCAGTTTCTCGAGGTCGACCCCTGTGGAGATGCCCATCTCCTCGCACATGAAGACGAAGTCCTCGGTACAGATATTCCCCGCCGCACCCTTGTGCGCAGCGAACGGGCAACCGCCGAGGCCCGCGCATGTCGTGTCGAATTGCGCGACACCGAGCTTCAGCGCCGCAGCGGCGTTCGCCAGGCCCGTGCCGCGTGTGTCGTGCAGGTGCAGCGCCAACGGCAGGTCCGGCCAGCGCTCGCGCACCGCACCGATCATCCGCTCCATCGTCAGCGGCGTACCCCAGCCGACGGTGTCGGCGAGATAGACGCCATGGAGCTTCTGCCCGGCTTCTGCGGCAAGATCGAGCAGCTGCGAGACCATCAGGCACACGCGTTCGGCGGACACGAACCCTTGGTAGTTGCAGCCGAACGCGGTCATCACATAACCCCATTCCAGCGCGATGCCCTTGTCGCGATAGATCTCCAGCCAGCGACGCTGCTCTTCCAGAGTCTGCTCGTGATCCATTCCGGTGTTCTTCTTGCAGAAGATTTCCGAGGCAGTGACACGGATTGAACCGA
Source organism: Caldimonas sp. (assembly GCA_040007855.1). Lineage (GTDB taxonomy): Bacteria > Pseudomonadota > Gammaproteobacteria > Burkholderiales > Burkholderiaceae_C > Schlegelella_A. The sequence goes on along the minus strand of JBDTUG010000010.1, from coordinate 5,689 downwards.
CCACATCGACCGGAGTTTCAAGGGCGCGCAGCAAGCCTTTCGTGTTCAGCCAAAGACCTGTGTAGCGAACGCCGTCGCGCCGGCGCACGCTGCGGATGACCTCCTCGGCGTCCGCCATGCCCGGCACTTTCTTGGGATTGACAAAGGAAACGCAGTCGATCTGCTTGAGTCCCGTGTCGGCCAGGGCTTCGATGAACTGGATCTTGCGCGCCGTCGAAATCGGGCCAGGCTCGATCTGGAATCCTTCCCGTGGCCCCTCTTCGTGGATGCGTACGCTGCACGGCAGGTCGAACATGATGGGGGCTCCTATTCGAGGTTCTTGCCCGCGCTCGGGCCTTCAAGGAACTTGTTGGGCTTGAGGAAGAAAGACAGGACGAGCGCGCCTTCGGGAGAGCGTGCCAGGTGTCGGTTCCCGGCGGGGCGCCACACATAGTCGCCCGCGCGCACTTCGCCTTCATCGTCGACGATCGCGCCGGAAATCACCCAAGTCTGTTCGATCTCTATGTGCTCATGCAAGTCCAGCGATGTGCCGGGCGCCCAGCGGAACAGGGCGGTGAGAAGGCCGCTTTCCTTGTCCTGCAGCAGGATCTTCATGTCGATGCCGGGCGTGGGCGTCGGCTTCCAGGGCAGCGACTCGACGTTCACGTAGCGAGAAGCAAGCGGCCCGAGCGCGGCCTCGCCCTCGAGAAAGGGGGTCTGAGCGGACATTTGTTGCTCCTTAGGTCAATGCGGATTGTGGCTTGCGCCAGGCGGGTTCGCGCTTCTGCAGGAAGCTGGCGATGCCTTCGGCGGCCTCTAGGGACGCCCACATCTGGGCGACCAGCGCGACGGTGTAGTCGAAGTTCTGACTCGCCCCGTGCGTGCTTACATGGGCCACCAGCTTCTTGGTCGCGGCGATTGCGCCCGGCGCGCAGCGAAGGAAGAGCTGAGCCTGACGTTCCACCGCCGAATCCAACTGCTCTTCGGGGACCACTTCGTGGACCAGGCCGAATTGCTTGGCCTCATTGGCGTCAAACACTCGCGAATTGAGAAAAACGCTGCGCGAATTCGAGAGTCCCATCTTCGCGACGACATAGGGCGAAATCATGCTGGGCATGAGGCCGAGGCTGGCCTCCGACAAGCAGAACTTCACGCCCGAATGGGCGATCGTGACGTCGCAGATCGAGGCCAGCCCGAGGCCGCCGCCGTACGCGGCCCCGTTGATGCGGCCGATCACCGGCTTGGAGAGTCGGTCGAGCTCGCCAAGCCACAGCGCCAGTTTGCTGGCTTCCGCCAGGCGTTCCTGCTCGGGCCGAGTGGCTTGGCTTTGCTGGTACCTGAAGTCACCACCCGAGCAAAACGCGCTTCCGGCTCCGGTCAACACGACCACACGGACCGCCTGGTCGCGGTCGATCTCGGCCACCAGCGCGCGCGCCTCGTCGTACATGGTGCCGTTCATGGCGTTCTTCGCCTCGGGCCGGTTCAGGCGCAGGGTGGCCACCCCGTCCGGCCGGAGGTCATACGCGAGGGTTTCGTAGGACATCGGGTTTTCCATCCTTGCAAAGCTAACAGTGGTTAGGCAGAATCATACCAATCGCTCCAACCTTGTCAAGGATTGAAGCAGCGAAAGGTGGCCTAACGGCCGTTCGTGCGAGAAAGCCATGGACCTCGACATCCCGCAGTGCACCATCACCGACATCATGGGGTCGCATGCGCGGCATTTCCCGAACAAGACAGCACTCGTGTTCGGTGACCGGCGTGTCTCATGGGGAGAGATGAACAGCGGCATCAACCGCGTTGCGAATCGCCTCTTGTCCGCGGGGCTGGAGCGCGGCGACAAGGTCGCAACGCTGATGCGCACGTCACTCGAGCACTTCTACGTTTACTTCGGCGCGATGAAGGCAGGCGGCGTGATAGTCCCTGTGAGTTCCCTCCTGTCGTCCGACCAGGTCGGCGGCTTGGTGCGCGACGCGGGCGCGAAGTTTCTCTTCACCGATGAAACCCACGAGCCGATGCTGGAGCCGTCCGTCGGGGGGCTCGAGTGCGTCCGACCCGGCGCATTCTTCAGCACGAAGGAGAACGGTCAGTGGCGCGCACTCGAGGCGTGGCTTGCCGGCTCGTCCGAGGAAGAGCCGCGCGTGCGGCTGATGTCAGATGACGACGCAAACATCAGCTACAGCTCCGGCACAACCGGAGCCCCCAAGGGCGTCGTGTACTCCCATCGCGCTCGCCTGCATTTCGGCTTCGCCTATGCGATGCACATGCACATCGACACGGCCACCGTCGCAATTGGCACTACCCCGCTGTACTCGAACGGTACGTCCATCATCATGTACCCGACACTGTTCTCGGGTGGCACTCTCGTGTTCATGGATGGTTTCGACGCCGGGCGCCTCCAGCGTCAGATCGCGCAGGAGTGCATCACGCACACGTTCATGGTGCCGACGCAATTCGTGAAGTTGCTCGGGCATCCGGAGTTCGGGCAGCACGATCTCTCGAGCATGAGGCGGTACATCACCGCGGGCTCGCCGATGCGCCTGGATCTCAAGCAAGAGGTGATGGAGAAGCTGGGCCCTCGGCTGTCCGAGCTCTACGGCCTGTCCGAGGGTGGCGTAACGATGATCCGCCCCGACGAGTTGGTGCATCGCCCGTCGTCGTGCGGGACGCCGCTGCCAGGCTTCGAGTGCCGGATCCTTGGTCCCGACGACCGCGAGTTGCCCCGCGGCCAGACGGGCGAGATCGCCTTCTATGGCGGCTGGGCAATGCGTCGCTACCACGGCCGTCCCGAACAAACCCGCGAAGTCGTCTGGCGCGACGAGCTTGGTCGCAGCTTCGTGCGCACCGGCGACATCGGCCGGATGGACGATGACGGGTATGTATTCGTCGTCGACCGCAAGAAAGACATGATCATCTCCGGCGGGTTCAACATCTTTCCCGCTGACATCGAAGCCGTGCTCTCGCAACATCCGGGCGTGCTCGACGTGTGCGTCATTGGTGTGGCGCATCCTCTTTGGGGCGAATCGCCGATTGCTGCGGTCCTTTCCCGGCCGGGCGTAGACCTTCACGCGCAGGAACTCAAGGAATGGGCGAACGCGCGGCTCGCAAAGACCCAGCGCGTGGCCGCCGTTTTGTTGCGCAGCGACTTCCCCCGCAACGCGCTGGGGAAGGTCATAAAGCCCGACCTGCGTCGTGAGTACGCCGAACTGCTCATGAAGCAGCCGGCCTGATGTCCATCCCCGTCAACACTTTTCCATAGGAGACAAATCATGCTGAACAGACGTTCCATGGCGCTCTTGCTCGCCGCATCACTGACCGCGGGCGCCGCGCTGGCCCAGAACAAGCAGGTCGTGAAGATCGGCGCGATCTACCCCTTGAGCGGATCCGCTTCCTTTCTCGGCATCCCCGAAGAGCGGGCGCTCAAGCTGAAGGTCGACGAGATCAATCAGGCGGGCGGCGTCAACGGCAAGACGCTTGAAGTGATCGTCTATGACACCGAGGGCAACACGACGAAGGCCGCGCAACAGCTTCGGCGCCTCGCAGAGTCCGACAAGGTGGACATCATCTTCGGACCTTCCACTTCCGGCGAGTCGCTCGCGACGATCGGTCTCTCGAATGAACTGAAGGTTCCGCAGATCGCGCACGGCGGAACCGAGCAGATCATCAAACCGACGACGAAGTGGGTCTTCAACTCTCTGGCAGTCGACCGAGTCGCACTTTCGTACGTGCTGTCCTATTTCAAGAAGAAGGGCATCAAGTCCATCGCTCTGATGACGTCTTCGGACGGCTACGGTCAGTCAGGCAAGAACGTTCTGCAGTCGTTGCTGGCCGGCACGGACATCAAGATCGCCGTCGCCGAAGAGTTCAATCGCACCGACGCCGACATGACGGCGCAGGTGCTGCGTGCCAAGCAAAGCGGCGCTGATGCGATGCTAGTCTGGAGCGCACTGCCGGCGCCCACGATCATCGCCCGCAACGCCCAGGCCGTCGGCTACGACAAGCCCATCTTCAACGGCTACGGCGCAGCCTCGAACGATCTCGTCGAGAAGGCGGGCAGTGCAGGCGAGGGTCTGTACATCGCATCGTTCCGGTTGCTCGCGCCGGGCAGTCTTTCCGAGAGCGATCCGGTCCGTCCCATCACGCTTCGCTTGTATTCGGACTACCTGAGAAAGTACCGGGAGCCGCCGGCCAATTTCGCGCAGCACAGTTATGACGCGGTGCTCATCGTGGAGGCCGCGCTCAAGCAGATCAAGGGTCTCGTCACGCGGGACAACCTTCGCGATGCGATCGAGAAGGTAGACGTGATCGGCACGAACGGCCATTTCCATTTCTCACCGACCGACCACGGCGGTCTCGATCCGAGCTCGCACCCATTGGTGATGCTGCGGTGGGTCAAGGGCAAGTGGCAGATCGCCGATTAGCCGAGGGTTCGGGCACTAGGCGCCCTACGCATTTATCGGCAGAGAGACAAACGAAGATGAACGAATTCACTGGGCAGACGGTCTCGATAGGTTCGTCTGTTCATCACGCCATCGCTGACATGTGGCCTGATGACCATGACGCAATGCTCGCGTTCATGGAGCGTGGCGCGGCGTCTCCGCCATTGGGCCAACCAGGTGATCACACTTCAGAAGGCCTAGCAGGTGGTGGGGGCCCGAACTATCTGTCTGACGTTGTAGTGACCGATCCCACCATCGCCGACATGTGGCCTGACGATCACGAAGCGATGGGAGGGTCCGGCCGTAGAAGCACGGCCGCCTTCACGGGGGTTGTGGGCGCCAGGTAGCTGCGCCCGGCTTCGGGCTAGATGGCGCGCGACATGCGTCGCTAGGTAGTTTCGCCAGTCCGACGCTGCGGGTCTTCGAGCCTATCGCGAGCAGGAGGCAAACTAGACGAAGGGTCTGAACCGGCTTGGCCGAAGCCCAATCCGAAGGGATCGACCGGTGGCTCTTTTTCAATGCCGAACTGCTCGACCCGCTTGAGCGCGACGATTGAAGGATCACTTGACGCGTACGAGCAGTGGTAGGACTCCGCCATCGCGACGAGCGCCTGAGGTGCTGCATGTGAGCCGAGCCTGCTCATGGCCATTGCGAATGCATCGATCCAAGCCGCTCTGTCCATACTCCATTCTATGGGCGAGCCGTCAGGAGAAGACGCCGGGCGAAACTGGTGTGCGCATGCATGGGGCGGGGCTGAAGACGGTGACCGTCGAAGCGCTAGAGCTGGCGCGGCGCGGGAAGGCAGTCTGGTCGTCTACCCTCCCAAAAGCCCCCCATGCAGATGTCTCTGCGGGCGGGTCCGCCGTTGCTCCAGGTTGTGGTGTCCTTGCAGGTCTGCGCAGACAGCGAGTCGGTCTCCCAATTCCGGCCGCTCTCGGCGGCCCTAGGCGGTCAGCCGGAGTGCGTGCATGTCAAGCACCTGAGAGCAGTCGTATGAGCGCATCCGGGCCGGGAAAGTCGCGCCACTTCAGGGGAATGAAATGCACTTACGCGCGCACTTGGCCGGCTCACGAGCTGACGATGACGGTGCGAAGAGACTCAGTGAAGCTTCACTGGCGGCGCCGTGCGACCCGCGATGATCCTCGCCAGCGAGTCGAGCGCGACCTTTGCTGGGCTGTGCAGTGCCAGCTCGTGCATCTTGTAAAGCCAAAGGTACATGAGCCGCGCGATCGTGCCTTCGATCATCAGGCTGCCGCCGATCAAGCCGCCCATCA
>JBDTUG010000009.1:0-30481 GCA_040007855.1 Caldimonas sp. | reverse complement strand
GCGCGAAGTTGTAGATGCGGGTGGTGATGCCGGCGTTGTTCATCAGGTTGCCGGCGAGGATGAAGAACGGCACCGCCAGCAGCGGAAAGCTGTCGATCCCGCTCACCATCCTGTGGATCACGACGAACGGCGGCGGAGTGCCGCTGATCAGCACGTAGGTGAGCGAGGCGCCGGCCATGGCGATGGCCACGGGGAGGCCGCTGCTCATGAAAAGCAGGAAGATGATTTTCAGCATGGGATGACTGGAATCTCAGCGATCGGCGAGCGTCGTCATCGGCCGCTCGAGCACGCTCCAGCCACGGCGCCAGTGCAGCATCGCCACCCGGATGGAGCGGAAGGCCATGGCGACGAAGCCGAGCAGGACGACGCCGTAGACGATGTTCATCGGCGCGTCGACGACCGTCATGCGCGTGTTGCTGCCGAGCTTCAACATCATCTGACCGGTCAGGACGACGGCGGCCGCGAAGAACGCGACGCGCAGCACATCGACCGCGCGCGACAGCCATCGGCCCATCGCCGCCGGCAGGTGGCGATAGAAGAAGTCGACCTGGATCTGCGCGTTCTTTGCGACGCCGATCGTCGCGCCGACGAAGACGACGGCGATCAGCAGGTAACGCGCGATCTCCTCGGTCCACGACGCCGAGTCGTTGAACACGTAGCGCGTGACGAACTGGTAGAAGACCGTCAGCGCGAGCAGCCAGAAGAAGCCGAGGGCCACCCAGCCCTCGGCGATCGTTCCCGACAGGTCGACCGCTTCGTCCTCGACGTGGAAGTGCCCTTCCTCGTCGATGATCCTTTCTTCGCTCATCGCGGCGCCGCGCGGGGCGCTACTTGATGTTGACGATGCGCTCGTAGTCCTGCTGCCGATAGCCCTGGTCGGCCGGCTTGGTGGTCTTCAGCACCGCCTCGCGGAAGGCGTTCTTGTCGACGACGATGACGTTGTTGCCCTTCTTCCTGAACTCGTCGACCAGCCGGACTTCCGAGGCGGCGATCTCGCGGCCCGCCTTGTCGCCCGCCTCTTCCATCACCTCGGTGAAGATCTTCTTGTCCTCGGCCGAGAGCTTGCCCCAGGTCTGGCCCGAGACGACGGTGAGCAGCGAGTCGATGATGTGGCCGGTGAGCGAGATGTTCTTCTGCACCTCGTAGAACTTCTTGGCCTCGATCGTCGGCAGCGGGTTCTCCTGCGCGTCGACGGTGCCGTTCTGCAGCGCCAGGTAGACCTCGGCGAAGGCGATCGGCGTCGGGTTGGCGCCGAGCGCCTTGGGAAACGCGAGGTACGCCGGCGCGTCGGGGACGCGGATCTTCAGGCCCTTCATGTCCTCGGGCGTGCGCACCGGGTGCGCGGCGTTCGAGGTCACGTCGCGGGCGCCGTAGTAGGTGAGCGCGGTGACGTGGTTGCCGCTCTTCTCGTCGTAGCCCTTGGTGAGCTCCTTGAAGACGTCGCTCTTGGCGTACTTCAGCATGTGATCGGCGTCGCGGAAGATGAACGGGAAATAGGTGACGGCGAGCGGCGGGTAGGTGCGACCGGCGAAGCTCGCGCCGGTGAGGATGATGTCGACCGTGCCGAGCGTCAGGCCCTGGTTGATGTCGGACTCCTTGCCCAGGCTCGACGCCGGGAACACCTGCACCTCGTAGCGGCCGTTGCTGCGCTTCTTGATCTCGTCGGCGGCCCAGACCGACCACTTGTGATACGGCTCGGAGACCTCGTAGACGTGCGCCCACTTGAGCTTGGTCTGCGCCTGGGCGCTGCCGAGCGGGGCGAATGCGCCGGCGACGACGGCGCAGGCGGCGATCGCCCTGAGGGCGGTTCTCTTCGTGATCATGGTGTCTCCCGGGAGGCTGGATCGGCCGGAGCGGCTCGCCCGGGAAGGTAGGGGAGGACAAGGCGCCGGGCAACGGGCGAAACCCTGCTTGTGCGCCGCGACGGCGACGATTCAGCGCGCCTTCGGCACCGACCCGACCACGCCCTCGACGAACCAGTCCATCGCCTTGATCCGCGCGTCGTCGAGGCTGCCGCTTGCCAGCCGCACGGCGCCGGCGTTGTCGCGCAGCGGCGCGGCGAAGGGCTTGAGCGTGCCCGCGACGATCGCCGCGCGCCGGCTCTGCACGCCGCGGCGAACCGCCTCGGGCAGCGCCGCGTCCACCGCGGCGATGTCGACCATGCCGCTGGCGATGCCGCCCCAGATCGGCTCCGGCTTCCAGGTGCCGGCGATCACGGTCTCGGCGACCCGGGTGTAGAAGCCGCCCCAGCGATGCTCGATCGCGGCGAGCTGCGCCTCGGGCGCAAATGCGCGCATGTCGCTCGGGTACGGCACGACCCGCACGCCCTTGCTCCTGAAGTTGGCCTGCGCCGCCTGCGCCACTGCCGGCGAGCCGCTGTGGTGGGTGAGCACGTCGGCGCCCTGGTCGACCAGCGCCTGCGCCGCCTCGCGCTCGCGCGCCGGGTCGAACCAGGTGTTCAGCCAGAGCACGCGCACCTGCGCCTTCGGGTTGGCGGCGCGCATGCCGAGCGTGAAGGAGTTGATGCCCTGCACCACCTCGGGCACCGGAAAGCCCGCCACGTAGCCGGCGACACCGCTCTTGCTCACCTGCCCGGCCAGCCAGCCGGCCAGCCAGCGCGCCTCGTAGTAGCGCGCGTCGTAGGTGGCGAGGTTGGGCGCGCCCTTGTAGCCGCCGGCGTGCTCGAAGCGCACGCCCCGAAACTCGGCGGCGACGCGCAAGGCCGGCTCGAGGTAGCCGAAGCTGGTGGCGAAGACGAGCTTCGCGCCCTGGGCGACGACCAGGTCGCGCATCACCCGCTCGGCGTCGGGCCCTTCGGCGACCGACTCGACGAACACCGTCCGCACCCGCGGCCCGAGCGCGCGCTCGAGTGCGCGCCGGCCGAGCTCGTGCTGCCAGGTCCACCCCGCCTCGCCGATCGGGCTGACATAGACGAAGCCGACCACCAGCGGCGCCGCCGCCCCGGCCGCGGGCGCTGCCCTGCGCGGCTCGGCTGCTCGAGGCGCGGTCGTCGACGCCATCAGGCCGAGCGCGGCCACCAGAACGCGGCGACGGCGGGCGAGCGGCGCGGCGCCGTCGATCGGCAGCGCCTGCGTTCCTTCAGCCGGCAACGCGCACGCGCTGCGGCCGCTGAGGTTTTTCAACATGGTTGACCTCGACATGGCCCCGATGGGAAAGCGCCGGCGGCGGGGGCACGCCGCCGGCGCTCGCCATTCTCGGCGACGGCCGATCAGCGCAGCGCAGCGACGCTCGCCGGGCGGCGCCGATGGCGACCACGTCTTCGAGCAGCGCCGCCGGCAGGTCGCGCCCGAAGGGCCTGCGCCAGGCGGGCCCGCGCCGCAGCGCCGCAACGCCGCAACGCCGCAACGCGAGGCGCAGCGCGGCGCGACGATTCCTCTGGTGAAGCGGCAGGGGCGCGGGCATCATCGGCGCCATCGCCGACAGCGGGCAAGGTATGGCCATCGACACCGATCCCGAGGGCAAGCCGCTCCAGCGCATCGAGCTCGTGACGCAGGAGCCGATGGTCAACTGGCTGAGCCCGGTGCAGCTGCTGCAGACCGGCCTGCGCGCCGCCGTCGCCGCGACCTTCGGCTCGTTCGCCGACGCGCGCCAGCTGCAGGCGGTGCTCAATCCGGCGGCGACCAACCCGCCGATCGACGCGCTGGCGAGCCGCGACACGCTCTGGCTCGACTACGTGGCCGACAGCGGCGACGGCTGGCACTCGACCTACTCGGTGGCCTGGTGCGTCGGCCGCGAGTCGCTCGCCGTGGCGGGCGTGAAGGAGCCGCTGCCGCGTGCCGACCTGCTGGTGCTGGGCGGCGACCAGGTCTATCCGACGCCGGCGAAGTCGGGCTACCGGACACGCTTCCTCGATCCCTACCGGAGCGCCTTCCCGGCCGAGGTGCCGCCCGCCAACCTGCCCGGCGACCCGCGGCTCGTTGCCACGCCGGGCAACCACGACTGGTACGACGGCCTGAAGGGCTTCCTGCAACTCTTCTGCAGCGGCGACTACATCGGCCGCTGGAAGACGATCCAGCACACCAGCTACTTCGTCGTCAAGCTGCCGCACGGCTGGTGGCTCTGGGGCCTCGACCTGCAGCTCGAGTCGGAGATCGACGCCCAGCAGCTCGCCTATTTCGAGCGGGTCGCCGCGCCGATGCTGAAGGCCGGCGACCGGGTCGTCCTGAGCACGCCCGAGCCGAGCTGGATCGACGAGAGCGAGCGGGTCCGCCGGCTCTCCCGTCGTTCCCTGGCCGAGCTGGAAACGCAGTCGGAGCGCTTCAAGAGCCTGAAGAAGGTGGAAGAGCTGCTCGCCGACAGCCCGGCCCGGCTGGCCGCCGTGCTGACCGGCGACCTGCACCACTACGCCCGCTACGACCCGAGCGAGGACAGCTGTGACGGCACGCCCCAGCGCATCACCTGCGGCGGCGGCGGCGCCTACCTGCTCGGCACGCACGACCTGCCGCAGACGCTGCGCTTCACCTCCGGCCACGGCGCGCAGCGCTACTCGCTGTGCAAGACCTTCCCGGACAGCGAGACCTCCGAGAGCCTGCGCAACAAGGGCTGGCAGCTGCCCCGGCGGAACGCCGAGTTCTGCACCCTGCTCGCCGCGATCTACCTGCTCTACGCCTGGGTGCTGCAAAGCGCGGCGCGGGTGGCAGGCGGCGGCCTGAAGGACCTCACCCTGACCAGCTACCTGGCCCGCCAGGAAGTGACCCTCGACCACCTCCTCGGCGTGCTGCCGGCGGCCCTGGTGAACGCCCTGGCGTACAGCCCGTCGTCGGTGCTGTTCTCGCTGGCCATCGTCGCCGGCGCCGGTGCCTTCAGCGCGAACAGCGCGGAGGAGAAGAAGCGCCTCGCCTGGTTCGGCGGCGCGCTGCACGGCTTGCTGCACCTGGGCCTGGCGGTCGCCATGCTCTGGGGCTTCGCCCGCTTCAACCTGGCGTTCGTCGCACCCGTGCTCGACCGCATCCCGGCGCCCTTCCTCGCCGACGTGCTGGTCGTGCTGATCTTCATCGCCGAGGCCGGCGTCGTCGGCGGGCTGCTGGGCGGGGTGCTGTTCGGCACCTGGATGACGCTGACCAACCGGTGGTTCGGCTGGCACGGCAACGACGTGTTCTCGTCGCAGGGCATCGCCGACCACAAGTGCTTTCTGCGCATGCGCATCGACGCGACCGGGCTGACCATCCATCCGCTGAAGATCGTCACGGTGTGCCGCGAGTGGGCGGTCGGCGCCGGCATCGACGTCGAAGTCCGCGACGGCCAGACCTGGAAGCTGCGCGCCCATCGCGGCAGCGGCGCGCGCTTCACGCCGGAGCAGGAGATCGCGGTCGAGCTGATCGAGGAGCCGATCCACTTGCCCGGCGGCGCCGCGCCGGCGCTCCCGCCCGCGGCCTGAGCGAACGGCGGCGCAACGCCCCCACTCCCCGGAGCCGCTTCCCGATTCGCCACCGGCCCGCCGCTAAAGTCGGCGCAGATGAAGCTGCGCGACCTGCCCCACGACCGCCACTTTCGGCGCGGTGCGCGCGACATGCTGGCGTTCGGGCCTGGCCTGGCCGCCTGGGGGCTGGTGACCGGCGTGGCGATGACGCAAAGCGGCCTGGGCGTCGGCCTCTCGGTGCTGATGAGCCTTACCGTCTACGCCGGCAGCGCCCAGCTCGCCGCGCTGCCGCTGATCGCGTCGGGCGCGCCGATGTTGGTGATCTGGGCCTCGGCCTTCTGCGTCAACCTGCGCTTCGCGATCTTCAGCTCGCAGTGGCGCGTCCACCTCGGCCACCTGCCGCGCGGCCGCCGGCTCGCCCTGGGCTACCTGCTCGCCGACCTCAACCTGCTCGCCTTCCAGAAAGCCTGGCCGGACGGCAGCGGCGGCCACCAGACCGGCCAGGCGCGCTACGCGGCGGGCGGGGCGATCGCCGTCTGGGCGGTCTGGCAGGGGTCGTCGCTGGCCGGCATCCTGCTCTCGTCGCTGGTGCCGCTCGAGTGGGGCCTGGGCTTCGCCGGAACGCTCTCGATGCTGGGCATCGCCTACGCCATGCTCAATGACCGCCCCGCCTGGGTGGCTGCGCTCGTCTCGGCGGCCGCGGCGGTGGCCGCGTTCGCCTTGCCGCTCAAGCTGAACATCCTGGTGGCGATTGCCGCGGCCGTCGCGGTCACCCTGGTGGCGGCCCAGGCAGGAAAGGCAGCGCAGGCAATGCGGCGCCGGGCCTGACGGCGATGGAGCCGACGCCGCTGGCCGGATGGGCCTACCCGACGATCACGATCCTCGGCCTGGCCGCGGTGACGGTGATCTCGCGCGGCTTCTTCCTCTGGTCCAGGCGCGATGTGCGCATGCCCGAGGCGCTGCAACGGGCCTTGCAGATGGCGCCGCTGGCGGCGATCGTCGCCATCACCGCACCCGAGATCTTTCTCCCGCACGGCCAGCTGCTCGAGACCTGGCGCGACGCCCGCCTGCTGGCGGCGGCGGCGGCGACCCTCGCCTATGCCGCCCGTCCCGGCGTGCTGATGCCCTTGCTCGTCGGCGTGACGGTCTACCTGCCGCTGCGGATGGGCTGGGGCTGGTGATGTTTCCCATGCGTCCCTTCTTGGCCGCGCTGCACAGCGCCCTAGATCGTGGCCATCCGGGTCACCCCGGCTCCCACGACCACCGCCACGGCGACGCGTTGCTGGAGCAGCTGGCCTGGATCGGCTCGCGCATGGCGCAGGTGAGAGAGGCGATGTCCGGCGCGGGGTCCGCCGACGACGGGTCCGACTTCGACTCGCCGCAGGCGTTTCGCGGCCGTGGCCGCCACCCGGCCGGCGCCCCCGAGGTGCGCGCCGCGCGGCGCAGCCTGAAGTCGGCGCTGATCGAGAAGTCGGGCGCCCCGGTCGAAGAGCAACGCCGGATCGCCGCGGTGCTGGAACGGGCCGCCGCCGAGATCCGGGGCAAAAAGCCCGGCACCGCCTGAGCATGGCCGACGACAGCCGCAGCGCCGCGGCGGGGCCCGCTGCGATGGGCAACGCGCCTGCCGCGGTGGCGCCTGGAACCACCGCGGCGGGCGCGACCGCGCCCCCGTCGCGCGGCCCCTCGTTCGCCGCGCTTCGCCATCCCGGCTTCCGCGTCTTCCTGGCGACCAACGTGCTGGCCATGATGGCCGACAACATCGAGCACGTGATCAGCTACTGGATGATGTTCCAGAAGTTCCAGTCGCCGGCTCTCGGCGGCTTCGCCGTGCTCTCGCACTGGCTGCCGTTCCTGGCGTTCTCGGTGCCCGTCGGCGGCCTCGCCGACCGCGGCGATCCGCGCCGCTTCATCCAGGCCGGCATGGCCCTCTTCATCGCCGCCTCGCTCGGCTGGGGCTGGTTCTTCGTCACCGACACGCTGCAGATGTGGCAGGCGATGCTGCTGCTGGTGCTGCACGGTTGCGCCGGCGTGCTGTGGCAGACGGCGAGCCAGCTTCTGCTGCACGACATCGTGCCGGCGGGCGAGTTGCAGAGCGCGGTGCGGCTGAGCGCCACCGGCCGCTACCTCGGCGTGCTCGTCGGCCCCGCGGTCGGCGGCGTGATGCTGCTCGGCCTCGGCCCGGCGCACGCCATCCTGCTCAACACCGTGTTCTACCTGCCGCTGCTGCTCTGGCTGTGCAAGGCGCCCTACGGCCCACGCTTTCGCCGGCAGGGCGCGGCGGTGGCGCGGCGTGCGGTGAAAGGCTTCGCCGACATCGCCCAGACGATGCGCGACGTCTCTGGCCAGCCGGTGCTGGTGTCGATGATCGTGCTCGCCGGCGCGGCCTCGTTCTTCGTCGGCAACAGCTACCAGGCGCAGATGCCGGCGTTCGCCCAGGACCTTGGCCACGGCGACCCCGGCACCGCCTACAGCATGCTGCTCGCCGCCGACGCGGCCGGCGCGCTGGCGGCCGGCTTCCTGCTCGAGAGCGTGAGCCTGCTGAAGCCGAACCCGCGCACCGCCCTGGTCCTGGCGATGGCCTGGTGCATCGCCCTCGCCGGCTTCGCCCTGACCGGCCAGTACCTGCTGGCGCTGGCGCTGCTGTTCGTCGCCGGCTTCTTCGAGCTGGCGTTCAGCAGCATGGCGCAGACGCTGGTGCAACTGAACGCACCGGCCGAGATCCGCGGCCGGGTGATCGGCCTGTTCAACATGTCGGCGCTCGGCCTGCGCGCCTTCGCCGGCATCACGGTCGGCATCGCCGGCAGCTGGGTCGGGGTGCATGGCTCGCTGGCCGGCGCCGCCTTGTGCCTGCTGGCGCTGACCGGGTTCCTGGCCTTGCGGGCGTCGCGCCGCTGAAGCGGAGTCCGTCCGGTCGCCGCCTCCAGGGCCCCCGCCCCGAACGGCAGACGCGCCGCTCAGCTCACGAACAGCTGCCGGTCCTTCATCTTCTGCCCGTCGGCGACGTAGTAGCTTTCGAACCAGGCCGCCTTGCCGCTGATCGCGCGGGGCTTGCGCAAGGTGAGCGCCGCCTTCTTGGCCCCCGGGCTCAGGGTCGAGGCGCCTTCCATCGTGCTGCGGAAGTGCAGGTGATCGAACACGCGCAGCGCCTCGAGCGCGTAGGCGGCGGCGATCTTCGGGTCCTCGATCATCAGCAGGTGGTCGCCGTTGCCGTTCTCGCCGCTCGGCGCCAGGTTCGACGAGCCGGTGAACACCTTGGCGGTGGGCAGGTTGAAGTCGGTGACGACGAACTTGTGGTGCACGTTGATGCCGCCGCCGCCGCTCCACTCGGACTTGAAGGGCTCGGGCGCGTTCTTCGAGAGGTAGGCGAAGTCGACCAGGCCGGTGCTGCCGTCGGGCTTCTTGATCTCCAGGCCACCGGCCTTGTCCGACAGGCCGTAGCTGAAGATCGGCCGCTCGATCAGCCGGTCGAAGGCTTCCTTGGTCGGGCCCGACTTGAGCTGGTTGAGGAAAGCGACCGCGTAGAACACCGACGAACTGGCCTGCTCGATCGCGCCGCGCACCGGATTGAGCGACAGCGCCGACGACGAGTGCGGCGAGAAGCACAAGTGCACCGGCACGCCCGCGGCGCCCGCCGGCGCGAGCTGCCACTTCTTCGCCAGCGCGTTCTTCTTGAAGTCGCCCGGCTTGGCGAACGACTGGTCGAATGCCTGCTGGTAGAGCGCGGCGATGCCCGGATCGCTGAAGACAAGCGCGTTGTTCGACTGGATGTAGAGGCCGCGGAAGCTGAAGTTGGTGGAGCCGGCGAGCACCTTGAACGGCACGCCGGCGCGGCTGGCAATGAACACCTTGTGGTGCTGCAGCCCGCTGAAGTGGGTACGGCGCACGTTCGACGCGCCCGCCGTGAGCGTCAACCGCGCCGCCGCCTCGCTCTCGTTGCTGTGGTCGCTGCCGTGGCCGGAGACGACGCCGGCCGATGACTTCGAGGTCGAGTCGTCGACGATGACGCGCAGGCGCGGGCCGAGCGCCTCGAGGCGGGCGACGACATCGGGCTCGTTCAGGTCGTAGGCGAAGACGTCGAGCGTGATCGTCGGGTCGGCCACGGCCTCGTCGAGCATGCCGAAGATCAGGTCGTGCGCCTCGAAGCCCATCCAGCGATAGATGTCGCCGGCTCGTTTGCCGAAGCCCAGGCCGTCGTCGGCGCGCGACGGGATGATGGTCTTGCCGATCGCATCGATGTCGGCGTCTTTCGGGAAGCGGTCGCGAAACGCCTGCGACGAGGCGAAGCCGCGGGTGAAGCCGACGTCGAGAAAGCCGGCATAGGTGACCGGATCGAGCGAGATCTTCAGGGTGATCGAGGCGCCGGCCTTCAGCACGCCGTCGCTCGGCATGTGCATCTTGGTGCCGCGGTAGGTGTAGAGGCCCTGCTTGGGCTCGTACGGGAAGTGGACCCAGCGGAACTTCTGGAACGGCGCCTTCTTCGACGAGTATTTGCGCTCGCCGGTGACCGCCCGCGTGACCGGCTCGTCGTAGCTGAAGGCGAGCCGGTTCATGAGCGGCGAAAAGCGCCGGGCGCCGGGCGCCTTGCACTCGATCGCGAAGCCGACCAGGTCGGGCTCGGGCGCCTCGACGTCGAAGGCGACCAGGCACATGCGCTCGCCGCGCCAGAGCTTCATCGTGAAGTTGGGCTGGCTCGCGGTGGCGGTGAAGTCGTCCATGGTGTGCTCCTGTCTGCGCGGCGCCGACGCGCTCTCAGTCTTCCCGGGCCACGAACCCCACCGCCTGGCGCGCTGTGCGCAGCAGGTGGCGCTGCTTGAAGCGGGCGCCGAACAGCCGGTTGACGGCAGCGCGCAGGGCCCGCGCGGTGCTGTCAGGAACGCCGAGCGCGATCTCGTCGCGCACCGCGACCGAGGTCTTCAGCAGGTGGACCGGGTAGATGTACTGGGCCAGGCCATGGTCGAGCAGCGTGGCGATGCACTGCGCGTCGAAGGCCTCGGCATCCGCGACGGCCCAGCGGCGCAGCGCTGGCATGGCCGGGTCGTCGGCCACCAGGTACGGCGTGTTGCGCCCGGCGAACAGCGCCATCTGCAGCAGGCCTTGCGACCAGAGCTCGGGCTGGCGAATGCACTGCAGGCGGACCGCGTGAGCGAAGGTGATGGCATGGCTGAAGTCGAGCCAGTTGACGTTCTCGGCCACCGGGTTGTCGGCACGCTGCTCGACGCTGACGTCGAAGCGGAGCAGGTGCACGGCCGCAGCGTGCAGCAGCGCGTGGTGCAGCCGCAGCGGCGTGGCGTGCGCAGCGGCGGCGGCGGCGAGCGCGGCGGCCAGGGTGTCGCGGACGCTGCGGCCGACGAAAGGCGCGACCTCGAGCTCGGCGCGGGGCGCGGCGGCGTGCCCAGCGTCGGACGAGGCGCCGCCGCCGGCAGCGCCGGCCGGCCACTGCGCCAGCGCCGGCGCGTAGTGGCGAAAGTCGGGCAGCAGGTCTTCGCGGGTCGCGTAGACGAGCATGCGCACCCAGGCGAGCAGCAGGGGCCGCTGCACCGCGGGGCCGAGGCGGGCGACCAGGCCGCCGACGTGCGTCAGGTAGATCAGGGCGTGGCCGAAGTCGTTGTAGTGGGCCAGCGCGGCGCGCGCGAGGGTCGGCTCCAGGTCGGCGAAGGCGAGGCCATCGAGCGCCAGCGCGCCGACCAGCAGCGACGCCGCGCGGGCTTCGTCCTGCGCCTCGACGGCGGCGAGGAAGGCCGGTGCGTCCCAGCGCTGCGGCGGCGATGCCGTCTCGAGCGCAAACGGGAAGGCCGGCTCGCGCAGCGTGTCGTAGGCGATGTGCGAGAGCGCCTCGGCGGCGCAGGCCAGGCGCTCGGCCTCGCCGGTGAGCGAGTCGCGCAGGCGCAGCCAGACCTCGGCGGCGGCGTAGGCGTGGGTCATGCCGTAGCGAAAGCGCTCGTGGCTGAGCGTGATGGCGTGGCCGAGCGCGAGCTCGGGGGATGCGCCGGCGCGGCCCAGGCGCGCCAGCTCGCGGGCGATGCGCGGCGCGTCGTGGTCGGCCATCGCCGCGTCGAGCTGGCCGAGCGCCTGCTCCACGCGCTCGTGCGCCGGCGCCTCCCGGGCGTCGACCCAGACCCCGCCGGCGGCGTCGACCTTGACCGGGTAGATGCGCAGGCTGTCGCCGCCGTAGTGGTTGGCGCCGGTCCGCAGGTCGAACTTCCAGTTGTGCCAGTGACAGGTGAGCAGGCAGCCGGCGTCGAGCGCGCCTTCGACCAGCGGATAGCCTTCGTGCGGGCAGCGGTTGTTGCAGGCGTGAACCGTGCCGTCGTGGAGGAAGAAGGCGAGCTGCCTGGCGCCGATCTTCACCGTCGCGCGGCCGGTGGGGCGCAGGCGCTCGAGGTCGATCGCTCGGGTCCAGGCGGGGTCGCTTTCGGGGGATGTTGGGTCTTGCATCGAGTGCCCGGCCTCCATCAGTTCGCGAAATCAGTGCGCGAATACTGTCACGGCAGCGCGACGGCCACCCCGGCTTTGGCCATGGCCCCGCTCAAGGCCTTGTCTTTCGTGGCCAACGGCAGGCCGCGACGCAATGCCAGCTCGAGGTAGGCGGCGTCGTAGGCGCTCAACGCATGAGCGGCGGCCAAGTCGTCCAGCGCGGTGATGGGCACCGCCTCGCGGTCGACCTTGATTCGCAAGGCCGAGGCGGCCATGGCCAGCTCGCGCCGCTTCCCGGCCGTGATGCGCTTTCGGCGCTGGGCGCTCAGCAGCAGGTTGCCCACCTCGAGCAGCCAGATCGCGGGCACCCAGACCTCGTGCGTCGCGGTGGCTTGAAGTGCGGCCTCGCTGGCCGGGGTCGCTTCGTCGGGCAGGAACCACGCGGCGCTGATCGACACATCGACCACGAACGAGCGTGCGTCGGTCGCCATGCCAGTGCGCTAGCGGCGGCCTTCGCGGATCAGATCGCGGCTGCTCAGCCCGCCGAGGCTCACCCCCTTGCGACTCGCGCGAAGGCCGGCGATGGCGTTGCGGGCACGCTGCTCCGCTTCTTCAGGGGCGGCAGGCACCAGCCGAGCGACCACCTTGCCGCGCCGGGTGATCGCGATCTCTTCCCCGGCCTCGACGCGGTTGATCAGCTCGGAGAGGCGGTTCTTGGCTTCGAAGATGGCAACGTCGCTCATGAGTTTCCCGTCCGGCTGGCTGGATTCTATCTCCCAGATAGCTAGCTAGCTAGACATTCATGGGCCCTCCGCTCGACTCATGACACCCATCGCAGCCGCCGGGCCTTGACGCTCTTCAGCACCAGCCGCCCGCCGGTGGCCGCGAAGACAAGCGCCCACAAGGCCGTGCGCCGATTCTGGGGCGGCGTCAGTCGCCTTGCGCCGCCCTCCAGGTCGCCAGGACGCGATAGTCCGGCCGCGCGCCGCCGCGCGACTCGACGAGGGCGAAGCCGTTCGCTTGCCAGCCAAGCTCGGGGTGGGCGGCCGGCGGCCTGGCGCCGCGCGCCTTGCGCGCCATCGTCACGTGCGGTGCGAACGGCCGCTCGTCGAGGGTCACGCCGAGCGTCGACAAGGCGCGGCCGATATCCGCTTGCAGCGCCACGAGGCCCGGCTCGGCCCGCAGCGTCAGCACGGCGACGCCGCCGCGCCAGAGGTCGGTGCCCTTGACGATCAGCCTCGTCGGCTCGCGCGGCACGATGGCCGCCAGCGCGCAGCCCAACGGGTCGATGCGCTCGCGCGGGAAGCTGCCGATGAAGTGCAGCGTGAGATGGAGGTTCTCGTCGGCGACCGGGCGGGCGCCGGGCGGCCAGGTCCAGGTGTCGCGCAAGGCCACGAGTCCGGCGCGAACGGCGGCGTCGGGCCAGAGGGCGACGAACAGGCGGGGGGTCGGTGAATCCGTCATGGCGTCCGGGCCGGCGCGCTGCGACGATAAGCTGAAGCCCATGACGACGATCCGCCTGCTGCTCGCCAGCCTGCTCGCCCTGGCGCTGCGGCCAGCCCTCGCCAGCGAGGCCGACGCCTGGGCGGCGCTGCGCCGCGACGGCGCGGTGGCGCTGGTGCGCCATGGCGATGCGCCCGGCGTCGGTGATCCGACCGGCTGGAAGCTCGGCGACTGCCGCACGCAGCGCAACCTGAGCGATGCCGGCCGAGCCCAGGCGCGGGCGCTCGGCGAGCGGCTGCGCGCCGAGCGCATCGCGATCGCCCGGGTGCTCACCTCGCCCTGGTGCCGCACCGTCGAGACCGCCACCCTGCTCGGCGCCGGCCCGGTGCGCAGCGAGCCGACCTTCGCCAACGCCTACGTCCTGAGCGAGCGGCACGCCGAGCTCACCGCCGGGGCGCGCGCGCTGATCGGCCGCTGGCGAGGGCCGGGCGTGCTGCTGGTCGTCACGCACGGCGAGAACATCAACGCCCTCACCGGCCGCACGCCGGCGACGGCCGAGCTGGTGGTCGTGACGGCCGAGGACGACGGCAGCCTGAAGACACTCGGCGCCGTGGCGACGCCAGTGGGGCGCTGAGGCGTCCGCGGCCGGTCGGAGACTTCGCTGGGCAAGCTCCGGCACCCCGCGATCGGCGCATGACATCCTTGGCCTTTCCTCGGTACTATGACCATGACCATGTTCGCGAAGAAGGACCGAACGCATGGCCGATGCTGAACTGACCCAGCGTTTGGTAGGAATCCTTGTCGCCGATGCCGTCAGCTACTCGCGGCTGATGGCCCTGGACGAGCGTGCAACCGTCGCTGCGCTAGACGCCGCGCGCGTGATCTACAAGGCCTGCATCGAGACCCATCGGGGGCGCGTCGTTGACATGGCGGGCGATTCGGTTCTGGCCGTGTTTCCGTCGGCTGCAGGGGCCGTAAATGCTGCGCTTGCTGTGCAGAGTGCACTGGCCCCTTGCACCAATGGATCGCCCGAGGACCGCAGGCTGAGCTTCCGCATCGGTATTCATCTCGGCGACGTGTACGAGAAGAACGACGGCACCGTGTACGGAGACGGTGTGAACATCGCCTCGCGAATTCAGGCCCTCGCCGAACCTGGCGGGGTGTGGGTGTCGGACTCGGTACGCAGTGCCGTGAAAGGCAAGGTCGATGCCGGCTTCGGCGATCGCGGCGAACGCGTCGTCAAGAACATTGCCGACCCCGTGCGTGTCTGGCGGCTCGACTCCCCGGCCGCGGTAGCCGACGAAGGGGTGCCGCCGTCGCCGGCCGTTTCGCCGGCCGTCGAGATCGATCTCTCGCTGCCGGACAAGCCCTCGATCGCCGTGCTGCCGTTCACCAACATGAGCGGGGGCGTCGAGCAAGACTACTTCTGCGACGGCGTCACCGAGGACATCATTACCGAGCTGTCGCGTTTCGAGTCGCTGTTCGTCATCGCCCGCAATTCGTCATTTTCGTACAAGGGCAAGTCGGTGGACGTGCGCCAGGTCGGTAGGGAACTTGGGGTGCGGTACGTGCTGGAGGGCAGTATCCGCAGGTCGGCCAACCGGATTCGCGCCACGGCGCAACTCGTCGACACACTGGCCGGCAATCACGTCTGGGCCGAGCGTTACGACCGCGAGCTGGAGGATGTGTTTGCAGTGCAGGAGGAGGTGACCGCGTGCATCGTCGGCGCGATGGCGCCACAGATTGTCGCCGCAGAGACCTTGCGCGCGCGCCGCCGACCTGGCAGTCTGAAAGCCTACGATCTCGCGCTGCGCGCCAGCGCTCTGGCCTGGGATGGTTTCCAGAAGTCGGACCTGGCCGCACGCAACGAAGCATTGGCGCTCGGGCGCCAGGCTTTGGCCACCGACCCGGAGTCCGCCCTTGCGTTGGCCGTTGTTGCGTTCGCCCAATGGCAGCATGTCGCCTTCCGGACGGCTAACGACATTGCTTCGGCATGGCAGGAGGGGATGGATGCCGCTGCCCAAGGCATTGCGCTTGCGCAGTCCAACATCTGTCACACCGTGAAGGCGTCGCTGCTCGCGTCCTGCCCGACGGGTAGCCGGTGGGAGGAGGCCCGCATCGAGGCGGAACTTGCATGGCGGCTCAATCCGCAAGACTCGCGCGTGCTGTCCAACGCAGGTTTCATCATCGCCTGCTCGGGTGAGCCGGAGGAAGGCATACGGCTGATGGAGCGCGCGCTGCGCATCAATCCCCGCGACCCTTGGGCTTTCAACCACTACGAAAACCTCGCCCAAGCCCACCTCGCGGCTCGTCGATACCAGGAGGGCCTGCGGTGGGCGAGACGTGCAACGAATGCCGTGCCGGGATACGCGCCGGCCCATCTGGTCTCGGCGGCCCTTTATGTCGGGCTTGGCGACATCGACAAGGCCCGTCATGAACTGGAGGTCGTGCACCGCCTGGCGCCGGAAACCCGCCAAGCCCGTGTGACGTCGAAGTCACGCGGTGCGCCGGTGGCGACTGATCCTGGCTCGGTCGCCCGTCACAGGTATCAGACGTTCTTGCGCGTGGCCGCTGGGGTCGAAGACCCGAGTGCGGCTGAGGCCTGGCGGTAGGCCCACTACATGATTCCGATCCACCGCCCGATCGCATCGCCATTGCCAAGGGCTGCTTTACGGTGGAGAGGTGATCTACGCCCAGGCCTCGCCCAGCGCCCGCGCCTGCTTCAGCACCAGCTCGACGGCCGCGTCCTGCAGATCCGGCGGGTACTTGTACTTGCGGAGAATGCGCTTGACCATCAGCCGAAGCCTCGCCTGCACGCTCTCACGCGCCGACCAGTCGACGGTCAGGTTCTTCCGCAGGTTCTCGGCAAGTTCATGCGCGATCTTCTTGAGCGTCTCATCGCTGAGCTCGCGCACTGCGGACTCGTTCTCGGCCAAGGCGTCGTAGAAGCGCACTTCGTCCTCGTTGAGACCCAGCTTCTCGCCTCGCGACGCGGCCTCGCGAAACTTCTTGGCCATCTGCACCAGTTCTTCCATCACCTGCGTTTTCGGCGAGCACGCTGACGGCTTCGTGCGCGTCGACGGTCGGCCGTCCGCGGCCCTGGCTCGCGGTGTACTCCGATCTCGTCGTAAAGGTGGACGCAGATCTCGCGGCTCATCGCCACGACCATGGCCTTGGACGAAGTCGCCGCGGGTCTCGCCGTCGCGCTGGTACTGCATGGGCACGCCGGTGACGAGCAGGCGGTGGAAGTGCCGGTTGGCGGCCATCAGCGCGGGCGTGCCGAGGTCCAGCACCTGCCGGATGGCGTCGTCGCGCGCGGCGGCCGGCACGCCGGGGTTCAGAGCCGCCACGGCCTGGCGCAGGCGCGACACCAGCACCACCCGCCGGTAGCTCTCGCGCTCGGGCGTGCTGCCTTCGGGCGCCAGCTCGGGCCCGAAGCGGTGCTGCCAACCCACCTCGGCCAGCCAGCCCAGGATTTCCTGTTCGAACTGGTCTTCGGTCAGGTGAGCAACCTTGCGCCCGTCAGCTTGGCGGCCGCCTTGTCGAAGGTCCAAAACGGCACCTCCCCGGCCTGGCCGGCCAGTGCAGCGTGCACGCAATCGGCGAAGTCAGCGGCGCCCCGCTCGTACTGCGCGAGCGCGATTTCGACGGCGCTTTCAACCTGAAACTGCAGCTCGAACGAGCCGATCAGGCGCGACAGGGTATGAAGCACAGCCGTCTTGTCGAATCCAAACGCCGACCGGAGCACCCATTCCAGCTCCAGCAACACGGTGACGGGAACAAACAAGGGGCGGCCGGCGCGGACGCCGCTGCTGATCAGCCGTGCCGCCAGTTCTCCCTGCCCCGGGTCGTCTTGCACCAGGTAGCGGACGAGAACGTTGGTATCGAGCGCCGCCAAGGCAGCGCCCTCAACGCCAGGCGTTCATGTCCTCGATCGGCACTGGCTTCTTCTTAGGCGACTTCAACATGCCTTTCAAGTCCAGGATCGAATGGGTTTTGGCCCTCACGATCAGGCTGCCGTCAGGCATGACGTGCCACACCAGCCGGGTGCCAGGTCCTGCTCCGATCTGCTCGCGCACCTGCCGCGGCACGGTGGTCTGGCCCTTGGCAGTGATGGTGGACTCAGACATTCGTGCTCCTTACGTTTTAGGCAATGGTAAGGCTGACGGGCGGCTCATGCAATCCGCCGGCGCAGCGGGCTCACTCGTAGTGCGTCCACATGCGCAGCACACGAACCGTGCGCTCCTTCTTGAACACTTCGTACCCCAGCCGGTGATGGATGTTGATGCGCCTGGAATACGCGCCCTGGAGATCGCCGACCAGCCTCTCGAACGCCGGAGGGTCCTGGAACGGATCGCTCTTCAGCACGTCAAGCAGCGGTTGGGCTTTGCCCTTCAAGCCGGCGGCGGCGAGCTTCCTGGCGTCCTTGACGGCCTGCTTCGCGAACACCACCGCCCACGTCTTCACCAGCCGGGTTCCTTGGCGCTCTTGGCGAGCGGCTCGGCCATGCCCTTCTTGATGGACTCGCGCATGCCCGGCACCGCCAGCAGATAGAGCGTTTCCTGGATGGCCTGCCAGTCTTCCGCCGCCACGAGCACCGCGCTGCTGCGCTTGCCGGCAATGAGGATGGGCTGGTGCGACTCGGAGGCCTGGTCGATCAGCCGGTACAGGCTGGCCCGGGCTTGGCTGGCGGTCAGAGTGGTCATGGGGTACTCCGTAGCGCCACAGCGTACGTTAAACCGTACGTCGAGTCAATGCGCGAGCGATTCTGGCGAAGGCACGAGGAACGCCACCGGTAATCCCGTGAGTCTGCATTGGTGGCAAAATCCATATTTGACATCAGGCATCGGCGATGCGTAATCTATCGATCCCATGAAGAAATCAACTGCTCGAGTCAACGCGGGCGGCGTCAAGGCACGGACCCTCAGGCTCGAGCCGATCTACGAGGTCGGTCTGGGGATCCTGAAGGGCGTCCTTCACAAGCCGGTCAACAAGATGGTGAACGAGGCCGTCGCCGAGTACATCAAGAAGAGCACCGCCCAGGTCGAGGCCGAGATGGGCAGCGTGCTGACTCAGCTCAAGGCATATCGGCGGGCCGATCCCACCTTCCAGCAGGACAAGGAGGCTTTCATCTCGGCGGAGGCCGAGTTCGGAGCCTCCGACCCGATGGAAGGCGTCACCTTCAAAGTGGCGCGACATCGCAGACCGATGAAGGTCAAGGCGTCGGCATCGAAGGAGAAGGCTGGCGCCGCGTTGACGATGGTCCGCGAGATGCTGCGGAGCTAGGCGTTGGCGTCGGCACCTGCGCCCGACCGGGACGCCGACAGTCCGATTCTTCGAAGCAACCTGGCGCGGGTCGAAGACCGCATTCGCGCCGATGCTGCAGCGCGAGCCAAGCCGAGCCTGGCCGCAGCCCGGGCCTGGCACGTCGCGATGATGAAGGGGCTGAAGGTTCCCGACCCCCGCTTCGTTGGCCGCTTCCGCGGCGAGGCCGGCCTCGAAGACGTAGGCGTGCGGGTCGGCACGCTCGAGGGCAGCCATCCGGACCTCGTCGCCGGCGAGCTCGAAGAGTTCGAACGCCGGCTGCAGCTTACGGTCGCAGCGCTCGACGCCAGATATCCCACCGCGGACTCGCTCGACCGGGATGGCATGGACGCCGTTATCGAGCTCGCCGCATGGGCGCACTCGGAATGGGTCCGCATACATCCGTTCGGCAACGGCAACGGGCGGAGCGCTCGGATCTGGGCCAACCTGCTTCTGATGCGTTACGGCATGCGCCCGGTTCTTCGGCTATGGCCCCGGCCGGATACACCCTACGGAAACGCTGGCCGCGCCGGCATGCAGGGCGACCCGGCGCCGATGGCCGCCTTGATTCGAAGGCTTCACGACGCGTCGTTCGCCGGGCGGCCAAGTCAGGTGAAGACAGTCACCGAGAAGAGCAAGAAATGAGGCCGAGCTCGGCCAAGCTCTCGGAGATGGCGCAGACCGGCGAGGCCGCGATTTTTCCGCTCACGCCCACGGCAGTGACCACGCAGAAGGCGCCCAGCGTGCCGATGGAATACGCGCAGCTCCAAGGAAGGCTCGGTGCTGCTGATGGTGGCGAGTGCGTGACCGCGAACAACGACAACCCGGCATTGGCGCAAAAGCTCGCCGAGTTTCTGCTCACGCCGAACGCGCAGTCGGCGGCGCTGGAGTTCGGGAATCAGATCCCGTCGGACCTGAAGACTCAGCCGAGTTCGCCCGCGGCGGCGGCGGCGGCAACGTTGGAGAAGTTCAAGGTCTACATGAAGACGGTGAACACGCTGGACTGGGATGCGGTGAATGCGTTGCGGCCGGAGTGGAATACGCGGTGGAACAAGACGGTAGAGAGGTAATCTACCGCCGGATTAGTACGGTTCTTACCGCTCCCACGGCCGTGGCCACGAGCCGCTGGCCGTCCTTGGTGCTCGAACCAGCGGCGCGCGAATAGTTGCCGGGTTGCGGTCGCCCTGTTGCCTCTGGTAGCCTGGTCCACGCTATGGAACCAGCTGTTGCAGCTCCGCTTCTCCAACGCGCTTGGTATTCGGCGTCGTTTGCGGCATTCGTTGCGCACTCGGTTGACGAGGTCATTGGGCAACTGACCAATAACAGCAACCGCAGCATCGAACTCGAGCAACGCGACGCGTGGCGAACCGAGATCGAATTCCTGAAGCAGTGGGTTCGTGGGCGCTCGGGGACAGTGCTGTTGGAGTTCAACATTCCTCGCATGGGTCTTCGCGCCGATGCGTTGTTGGTGATAGCCGGGTGCGTTGTGATTCTGGAGTTCAAGGTCGGGGAGACCTCTAGTGCGCGGCACGCGCTCAGTCAGGTGTGGCAGTACGCGCTAGACACCAAGAACTTCCATGAGACCAGTCATGCAGTGCCGATCGTCCCGGTTTTGATCCCGACGGGCTACTCCGCTCGCGAGCCAAGCACGCCGCCTTACGCCGCGGACCGCGTTCGGGAGCCCGTGTCGCTGGCACCGCAGCAGGTCCCTGCCCTACTCGACCAACTCTCCCGTGATTTTCCTGATCCGATTGACGCGAGGTTGTGGCTTGCCGGGCGCTACCGGCCCACGCCCACGATCGTCGAGGCCGCGCGACATCTTTACGCGCATCACGATGTGTCGGAAATCATTCGGACTGAGGCAGACGCTACGAATCTCACAAACACCTCTAAGCGGTTGGAATCATTGATCGGCCTAGCTCGAACATCCGGCGAAAAGGTCATCTGCTTTGTCACGGGGGTGCCAGGTGCGGGCAAGACCCTTGTCGGCTTGAATCTCGCAACAGCCCACCGGGAAAGCGGCGATTCCCATGCGGTCTTCCTTTCAGGGAATGGGCCATTGGTTTCTGTGCTCTGCGAGGCGCTGACTCGTGACGACGTGGCGCGTCGCAAGCGCGCCGGAGAAGCCATAACAAAGGTCAATGCATCTAAGCCTATCAAGGCATTTATTCAGAACGTCCACCACTTTCGCGATGAAGCGCTCCGAGACCTGGCTCCACCGATCGATCGCATCGTCATCTTCGACGAGGCGCAGCGTGCCTGGAATCGATCTAAGACAACTTTATTCATGCGCCAAAAGAAGGGTCAGCCCGACTTCAATCGCTCAGAGCCGGAATTCCTCATCGAGACGATGGACCGACACGACGGGTGGGCCGTCATCGTATGTCTTGTCGGAGGCGGGCAGGAGATCCACACCGGAGAGGCCGGGATCGGCGCTTGGGTCGACGCTTGCGCAACGCGCTTTCCGCATTGGCGCGTCTGCATGTCCGACCGACTTGTTGAAGATGAGTACGGCGGTGGCGAACCACTGTCGAACGCCCGTGAGAGAGCGCATACCGAGTTTTTTCCCGATCTTCATCTGACGGTGTCGCTACGCTCGTTTCGAGCCGACAAGGTCTCTTCGTTCGTAAAGGCACTGCTCGACCTTGATCACGTTAATGCCCGGGATTCGCTTGCTTCGTTCCGAGAGCGCTACCCGATCGTGCTGAGTCGCGACCTAAGCGCGGCGAAGCGGTGGGTTAAAGGCAAGGCGCGCGCGAACGAACGATTTGGATTGCTCGGTTCGTCAAAGGCCATGCGACTGAGACCGCACGCGATAGATGTTCGCCTTGCGGCAGATCCTATCCACTATTTTTTGGCAGAACGACAGGACGTACGGTCCAGCTTCTACCTGGAAGACTGCGCAACGGAGTTTCAGGTCCAGGGTCTCGAACTGGATTGGGCGTGCGTCTCATGGGATGCCGACCTCCGAATGGGTGCCGCGGACTGGAGTCATCACGACTTCAGCGGCAGCAAGTGGAAGAACATCCACAGCATCGAGAACCAGAGGAACCTGAAGAATGCATATCGCGTGCTACTGACCCGTGCCCGTCAGGGTATGTCAATCTTCGTTCCGCCCGGCGACCTAGACGATCCGACCCGATCTCCCGCGTTTTACGACAAGACTTTTGAGTATTTGAAAGGCCTCGGCTTGGAGGTCATTTGAGCAGATGTTGATGTCGTGAGACGCTCGAACGTGATACCAGTCTGTGGGCCAAGAATCGCGACTTCGCGAATGATTCCGCTGACCGATTTGACAGCAAACATCCACCATCGCCGAGGAACTTGAATATCTCTTTGTCGAGTTCGACGACGGTTTCAGGTTGAACGCTCACGAAATCGACGAGCACGTAGTTCTTTTTCACGGCTCAACTTTCGATAAGCGGCCCGAGCTCGAAATGCACTCGGCGGCCGATGGCGGTGGTGACTCTTGCTCATGTCTGGATATAGGACCGCAAGGGTGCGACAGATAGCGTTCGCCTCACGCTGTTGACGGCGAGCCGAGCCCTAGATCTCCCGCCTTGGCGCCGCCGTCCCCACATCCCCTGTATTCGGCGTCCCCGCCCTCTCGATCAGCAGCACCTCGGCCCCCTCCTCCGCCACCGGGCAATGCGCCACGCCGCGCGGCACGACGTAGAGCTGCCCCGGCACGAGCGTCACGTCGCCTTCGCGCATGCGGATCGTCACGCTGCCCTTCAGCACCAGAAAGAAGTCGTCGGTGTCGTCGTGCGTGTGCCAGGTGAACTCGCCCTTCAGCTTGGCCACCATCAGGTCGTGGCCGTTGAACTGGCCCACGACGCGCGGCTGCCAGGGCTCGCTGAAGGTGGCGAGCTTCTCGGCAAGGTCGATGCCGGTCGGTGCGGTAGTGTGCGTCGTGGCCATGGGGTCTCCGTGTGCTGTCGTCAGAGCGTGTTCACCAGGTGCCCGCCGTCACGATGACAAGCCGGCCTACTTGCGCAGCAAGTTGGCGGCGGGGAAGGCGGAGTTCGACGGGAAGCAGGCTACGCCGCCTCCAGCTCGAAGTGGACCTTGCGCCCGATGGCGGTGGCGATGTTCACCAGCGCGTCGAGAGAGAAGCGCGATACCCGGCCGCGCAGCAGATCGTTCATCCGCGGCTGGGTCACGCCGCACCGTTCTGCCGCCTCGGTCTGCGTCCAGCCGGACTCCTTCACGATGGCAGCGATTTGCTGCATCAGTTCGGCGCGCGTGCGCAGGTTTGCCGCCTGCTCGGGCGTATCGGCCAGCGCCTCCCATACGCTGGCGTAGGTCTTGGGCTTCTTGCTCGCGATGGCCTTGCTCATCATCGTTCCTTCTGTAGTTGCGCCCATCGTTCCCTGGCCAATTCGACTTCTCGAATCTCGGCCAAACGGGCCGTGTAGACCACTCGATACGTACCCGAGTCATCCCAGATCCTGATCTCCTCGACGCCTTTGCCTACAGCCGGCATCGGCTTGAAGTCATCCGGCTGCTCGCCTCGCTGGACCTTGTCGAGTTGGTAGCCGGCATCGTGCCGAGCATCGTCTGGAAACTCACGCAAGCGCTTGAGCGAATCTCCGAGGAAGCGGACCGGCTTCATGCGAAACTATACTTGTTTGGATATATCAAGGCAAGGCCGACTGCGCCGCGACTGCTCTGATGTTCACAACGACGAG
This sequence comes from Caldimonas sp., assembly GCA_040007855.1. Taxonomy (GTDB): domain Bacteria; phylum Pseudomonadota; class Gammaproteobacteria; order Burkholderiales; family Burkholderiaceae_C; genus Schlegelella_A. The sequence continues at coordinate 7,249 of JBDTUG010000009.1, read as the reverse complement.
GACATCGACATCGCCGTTCACGTCGTCGGTGTCGCTGGCACTAGAGCGCAATTGGCCGTATAAAATGCAATTTCCAGAATCATACGGCCAATGGACTACATCCCGCTCTCCGACAACGCCGCGCGGCAGGTCGTCGACTCGACCACGCTCTTCGAGGAATACCACCGCGTTCGGGCCGAGGCACGCAAGGTCGAAGGCGGCATGTACTGGAAGCGACAGGGGGTCTACGAGTATCTGACCAAGACCACGCCCGACAATCGGCAGCGCCGCATCGGCCCGCGAACGCCCGAGACGGAGCAGATCCATGCCGACTTCAGTTCGCGCAAGCGCGAAACCGAAGCCAGGCTGAAGTCCTTGCGCACGGCACTCACAGATGCCGAGCGCATGAACAAGGCGCTCAAGGCAGGTCGAACACCGGCGCTGGTCGTCTCGTTGCTCCAGACCATGGAAGACGCCGGGCTCAGCGCGCACTTCACGGTCGTCGGAACACACGCGCTCTACGCTTACGAAACCGCGGCAGGCGTGCGCATCGTCCAGGGTGCGCTCGCCACCCAGGACGTCGACCTGCTGTGGGACGCCCGCACACGCGTTCAGTTCATGGCCGACATGGGCAAGGTGGACGCCTCCATGCTGGGGATCCTGCAACGCGTCGACCCATCGTTCAAGCGAAAAGACCGTCACAACGAGACGGCCATCAACGACAAGGGATTCGAGGTCGACTTCCTGCGGCGCATGCCGGTGGGCGACGATGTCCATCCGTTTCGGTTCACGGATGACGAAGGTGACCTGTGGCCTGTGCAAGCGCCTAGAGCCTCGGTGCTGACCGACGCCCCGCGTTTCGAGCATCTGGTGATCTCCGCAACGGGCCGCATGGCACGAATGCGGACGGTCGCGCCTCAGAGCTTCGTCGAGTTCAAGCGGTGGATGGGCAAGAAAGCGCCGAACCGGCCCGATGCAAAACGCCGGCGCGACCTGCGCCAGGCTGACATCGTCGCCTCACTCATCGCGGAAGGCTTGTTGACGGCAGCCGGATAGGACACGCGGTCAGAGCGTATTCACCAGTACCGCAATGAAATGGCGAGCACGTCGCTCAGCAGAAGGCTCGCCGCGATGGTGCGGTCGACACCGCGGGGAAGGCCAAGGGTCGCTTGCAGAACCCATCTCTGGACCTCCGCGCGGCCGCGCCGGCACACGTAGCTCGTCGCGAAGAGCGACCACTGCCGCCGCAGCTCCGCATCCTGATCAGAACAGAACAACTCGAGCTGGCGGCCATCGGTCACTTCGCGTTCATAGCGCCACAAAAGCGCGTCGTAGGTCATGCGCAGCGGTTCCGTTCGAACGCCGCTCGCTCTGGCGGCGTTCAGGCGAGCGCATTCCGCATCGTCGCAAAGCAGCACCGCAACCGCGAGGTGAACTGCCATCGATTCACGCAGCCAGGCGCTGAGGACCGACGGCCGCACCACGCGCGCCTCGATCTCCAGCGGGCTTGCCCTCACGCCAGGCCCCGGCCCATCGCCACGAACCGGCTGGCATCGAGCCGCTCCTCACCATCCCAGCGATAGGCCACGAGCGGCCCACCGGCGGCGACCGAGTAGTCGAGGCAGGCGACCTGCGGCGACTGCAACGCAGGCTTGCCCGAGAGCCAGTAATGGCCTACGAACACCGGCGGGCCGGCGCAAGAAGGCTCGGACCCAAAGCGGCGCGGCAGCGGCTGCTCCGGAATCCGTTCCGCCTGGTGCGGATCGACGATGGCCAAATCGCGCAAGGTTCGAGCGCTGTGCAACCACCACCGCGCGCGGACCTTGAAGCGCTCGACCCCGCCGTGATCGAAGAACGAGTGGCCCTCGGGCAGCCCGATCTCGAGCCCTTTGGTCAGCCCTTCCATCGCCGCCCATTCGGGTGTCGAGCGGTCGTGCGCAGCATGCAGGAACTCGTCGCTCATCGATCGGCCCGCGGGCCACCGGGCGCCGACGAGGTCGACGTAGGGCTGATGCCACCAGGCGTGCACCACGCGGATCGGCCCGAGATCGAGCATGGGCGGCAGCGTCCGGAACCACTGAAGCAGTTCATGGTGCAAGGCCGAGCCCTCTCCCGCCTGGGACAGGAACGCTGCGTGCTGGGACACGTTGGCGGGCTTGTGCCGGCGCAGGTGCTCCCCGGGCGCGCCAGCGCGCTCGGTTGCATAGCCGATCGCGTTGAACTCGTGGTTGCCCATCACCGAGCGCGCGAAGCCCGCGTCGATCATCGAGCGCACGATCCTCACCACCTTCACTTGTTCGGGGCCCCGATCGATCAGGTCGCCGAGAAAGATCGCCTGGCGGCCGGCAGGTGGCTTCCAGACACCTCCGCGCCCGACATAGCCGAGCTGACGCAGCAGGGCCTCCAGCATGCCCGCCTGTCCGTGGATGTCGCCGATGACGTCAAAGCCCATGAAAGCCGCCTGCTACTTCGTTGCACGTCGCAACTAAGTGATTGTGCGATACTTCGTGGCAGATTGCAACTAACAAAGCCGAGGCTTCAACGTACGCCATGCCGGAACCGACCGTTCGTTCGGAAATGCAGCACCCGATGCCCTTCACCCGGGTCGAGATCGCCGTGCTGAGCGTCATCGACGCTCGCCTGCACGTGCTGCTGGTCCGGCGAGCCGAGGCACCGCACGCAGGCAAGTGGGCCCTGCCCGGCGGGGCACTGCGGATCGACCTCGATCGCTCGCTCGAAGCAGCCGCCGCACGTGTCATGCAGGAGCGCCTGAGCCTGGCCTCGCGCTTCTTGCGGCAGATCGGCGCCGTGGGCGGGCCGGGCCGCGACACCAGGTCGCCCTGGGCGCTGAGCGTGATCTACCGGGCGCTGCTGCAGGCCGGGCAGATGCAGCCCGCGCCGGGCAAGCGAATCGAGGCGCTCAAGTGGCGGCCGGTAGAAGACGCGGTGAGCGACAAGGCGCTGGCGTTCGACCACGCGGCCCTCATAGCGCAGGCCGTCGACGCGACGCGGGCAGAGGTGGATCGGCTCGACCTGCCAGCCGGCTTCCTGCCCGAGCGCTTCACTCTCACGGAGCTTCAGAACCTGTGCGAGCAGTTGCTGGGACGCAGGCTGGACAAGTCGAGCTTTCGCCGCCGGCTGGCCGAGCGGGGCAACGTCGAGCCGGTCGACGGGGAGACTCGTGGCGGAGCGTTTCGGCCGGCGCAGCTGTACCGCTACGTACCGAGCCGCCGTGCCTGATGCCGGCCGGGGCGCGCTAGAAGACCTGCGCCCAGTCCCGCAGCGCGATCAGCTCGTAGTTCACCTCGGGCGGAAACCCCTTGCGGCCCTTGCGTTCACTGTGCAGGAGTTTGTCGAGCGCGGCCTGGCATTCGTGCGGCTCGCCCCAGGCCTCCGCCAGCGCGTTGGCGACCCGTGGAAATTGCGAGCTGAGTTTTTGCGGACGCAGGCCCGACGGAAGGCTCAGCAACCAGTCGATCGTCCGACCGCTGAGGGCGCGGTCGGTCGGCAGCTTTGCGCGTCGAGCTCGTTTCCAGTGTTCCGGCGAATCGAGCGTGGCCACGTGGAACTGCGAGATCGATTCATCGTCGAGAACTCGCTTGGCATCGCCGAAGTCGGTGAGCTCGAACTCGAGACCCTCGTCTTGCCAAGTGGATGCGGGAGAACCGGGCTGCTTCTTGGGCGGATCCATCGATGCAAATCGCCGAACGGAGCTTGAATTGTGGTGGCGCTGCCTGTCGTGCGGTGTCATGCCGTGCCCGGAGCAAGGTCAAGCCATCGGGGATGACAGGACACTTCCGTGACTTATGCACGTCGATCCGGCGATTGGCGCCCTCCGGCCTGCGCCGCGACCCGCTCTAGAAGGGCAGGCCCAGTCGCTGCGCCTTGAAGAACTTGTCCACCTCGGCTGTCCACAACGGCAGGCCCGCCGGCGCGGGAAACACGCCATGGCCAAGACGCTCCGGAAACGGCGGCACGACGACCAGGGTGCCGCGGCCGCCGGCTGAACGAAAGCTCTCGAACCAGAGCTTCTGCGCCCGAGGTCCGATGAACTGGTCGTTCTCGGCATAGAACCACAGCACGGGCACCGCGATCTGCGGCGCGATCGACGCGAACAGCGCGGCCATGCGGTCCGAGGCGCAAGGTTCGCCCGGGCGCGTCTCCGGATTGCCGCCGCGGCCGGGCGCGAACGCCAGGACGGCCACCAGCCCGTCGGGGCGCTTCGAGGCGGCGTAGATCGATGCGAACCCTCCGGAACTCTGGCCGACAAGCAGCCAGCGCCGGGCGTCCAGGTCCGGCTGCGTCTTCTTCGCCCACGCGACGGTCGTCAGGAGGTCGAGCGCCGCGGCCTCGCCGGCACCGCCGAAGTCGGGTCGGGCGCAGCTTCCGTAGCCATCGCCAGGCTTCGGCCCGCCGCTCGCGCCATAGCCGCGCCGCACTGGCACGACCACCGCGTAGCCGCGTTTCACCCATTCGCGGATCGGGTGGAGAGACCGGTAGCGCCCGATCGCCTGATTGGCGTCGCGCGTGACGGCTGTCCCGTGGCTCAGGACGATCCAGGGAAACGGCCCCGAACCACGGGGCCGATAGGTCGTGACGACGATCTCCGCCCCCGTGCCGGGAACGGGCACGCTGTGCACGCTTTCGCGCAGCGACCGGTCGGGCTTGTCGTCGTTCCGCGCTTCGGCGAGAGGGCAGAGACCGAGCGCCACGGCGAGCAGGATCGCCGACGCGGACAGCGGGGTCCGGGGTGGGAGCAAGCGTCGAATGCCCATTCGTCTGCCTTCATGCCCGCGCCGCACGGGGCTTCATTCTCCTGCCGTCCGGATCGAGCCGGAGCCTGGATGCGGCCCTGGCCGAACAAGAAAAGCCCGCGACCATTGCTGGTGGCGGGCTTGGCTTGCGGACATCGATGGCCATGGACGCAACGAAGACGGGTCGCGCAGCACTGGGTGACGGGTTCCCTTGTGTCCGCCCATTCGTGACATTGGTCTTCACGGCTGCGGCGCTTGCTTCAATGCCGCGTCCAGGCGCAGCAGGGTCGACGCATACCCCGGTGCCGTCGGCTCGTGCATGAAGTACACGTGGGTCTGCTGCCAGCGCGTCGCCGCGAGCCGCTCGGCCCATCGCGCGAGGCAATCGTCCGAGTAGCTCTCGAAGCGCAGCCGCAGGTAGCCCCAGGGCGCGGTCTCCACGAGCGGCGGCGCCGCGTTGTCTTCGCGCTCCGAAAGGCAGAGCGCTGCGCCGGCGGACTGGAGCACGGCATAGACGGCGTCGTCGAACCAGCTCTCGTTGCGGAACTCGAAGACCGCGCGGTGGTCTTCAGGCAGCATCTGCAGGAAGTCGCTGAGTCGAGGCAGGTCCTTCTTGAGGAAGGGCGGCAGCTGAAACAGCACCGGCCCGCGCTTGGCGCCGAGCGTGGCGAGATTCCGGTAGAGGTAGGCGACCGAGTCGGCCGCCTCGTCGGCCTTGAGGCGCGCATCGTGCGTGATGCGGCGCGAGGCCTTGATCGCGAAGCGAAAGGCCTCGGGCGTCGCTTCTGCCCAGTGGGCCAGCACGGCGACCTTGGGCATCTGATAGAAGGTATTGTTGATCTCCACCGCCGGGAGACGCGCGGCGTACCAGGCGAGCATGGACCCGGGAAGAATCTTCTCGAGCGAGAGGACCTTGTGGACGTCCTGAAAGTGCTGCATGCGCAGCGGGATATTCCGGCCTGGTCGACGATGATTGCCACCTCCAGGAAGGCAAAGGGACGCAGATGGACCTGAAGACATTGCAGGGCACCCTGCGTCGGTTCGCAGCCGAGCTCATCCAGATCGCCGACCGCGCGGCGATCACCCTCGAGGCAGCACCGGGCGCCAGGACCCATGTGCTGATCGACTGGGAGAATGTTCAACCCGACGAAAACGACGTGCGCGCGCTTGTGCCCCAAGCGACGGACATCTGGTTGTTTCACGGCCCGAACCAGAAGAACGTGACCTCGCATCACGCCTCGTTCGGCGAGCGGGCCACACCGATCCGGATCGCCCGGACCGGAAAGAACGCGCTGGACTTTCATCTCTCGTTCTACATGGGCTACATCGCGTCACGCCAGCCGGACGCGCGCTTCGTCGCGATCTCAAACGACAAGGGTTACGGGCCGATGCTCGATCACGCCAAGGAACTGGGGTTCGCCGTCCAGCAGGTGGGGTTCGGTGCGGTGAAGGTGCCTGCCAAAACGCCCGCAAGGAAGGCGGCCGCCAGAAAGACCGCCACGACGCCCGCTCTCCCAGCCAGGAAGGCGACGGTCAAGAAGGCCGTCAAGAAGAGCGCAGCGAAGAAGATCCCGGCGAAGAAGACGGCCACCAAGAAGACCGCCGGCAATGCGGTGGTACAGAAAGCGGCGGCCGCCGCGCCGCCCGCGGCCGCCGCCAAGGCAGCCGCGGCAAGGAAGTCATTCGAGCAGGTGCTGGCGATTCTCAGGAAGAGTCCCGCCGCCAGCCGGCCGGGCAAGCACGCGCGGCTCGTTGCTCACATCGCCTCGATGATCGGCGTCGCTGCCGGAGCGCCCGAGGCGGACGCAATGCTCTACCGGCTGATTGCAAACGGTACGGTGTCCGTCAACGACCAGGGCTCGGTGACCTACACGTTCTGAGGCCCCGCGCCATGCCCGCTCCTGCATCACCCGTCGGCCAGCCCCGCAACCCCCTCCACGGCCTCACCCTGGAAGCCATCCTCACCGCCCTCGTCGCCCACTATGGCTGGCCCGGGCTCGGCGAGCGCATCGCGGTCCGCTGCTTCCTCGCCGACCCGAGCATCAAGTCCAGCCTCGCCTTCCTCCGCCGCACCCCGTGGGCGCGCGAGAAGGTCGAAGGCCTCTACCTCTTCATGCGTCGCGGCCAGCGCCGCAGCGGCAGCAACAGCGCCGAGACCTGATGCTCCGCTACCTCGCCGGCTACCCGCCCACCCTGCTCGCCCAGGTGCGCGAGCTGATCGCCGAAGGCCGCCTGGCCGAGACCGTCGCCCGGCGCTATCCCGAAGGCCACGGCGTCAAGACCGACCGCGCCCTCTACGACTACGTCGGCGAGCTCAAGGCGCGCTACCTGCGCAACGCCGCCGCGCTCTCGAAGGTGCAGTACGACACCTCCCTGCACGTCGCGCGCAACGCCCTCGGCACGCTCACCGCCGTGTCGCGCGTGCAGGGCAACAGGCTCAAGGCCAAGCGCGAGATCCGGGTCGCCAGCCTGTTCAGGCAGGCGCCGGCGCCGTTCCTGAAGATGATCGTCGTGCA
>JBDTUG010000008.1:0-30791 GCA_040007855.1 Caldimonas sp. | reverse complement strand
CGGCGACGCAGTGGTCGCCGACGTCGGAGTGGATCGCGTAGGCGAAGTCGACCGGGGTCGCGCCGCGCGGCAGGGCGAGGATCTTCGACATCGGCGTGAACACGTAGACCGCGTCGGGGAACAGGTCGATCTTGACGTGCTCGAGGAACTCGCTGGCGTCGCGCGTCTCGTCCTGGATGTCGAGCAGCGACTGCAGCCACATCGCGCCCAGGCGCTGCGCTTCCAGGCCGGGGCCGTCGTCGTGCTCCTTGTAGAGCCAGTGCGCGGCGATGCCTTTTTCGGCCACCGCGTGCATGGGCTCGGTGCGGATCTGGAACTCGACTGCGGTGCCGAGCGGGCTGACCAGGGTGGTGTGCAGCGACTGGTAGCCGTTGCCCTTGGGGATCGCGATGTAGTCCTTGAAGCGGCCCGGCACCGGCTTGTAGAGCTGGTGCAGCACGCCCATCGCCACGTAGCACTCGGAGAGCGTGGCAACGACGACGCGAAAGCCGAAGATGTCGCTGACCTGGGCGAAGGTCAGGCGCTTCTCGCGCATCTTGGCGTAGATCGAATAGATCGTCTTCTCGCGCCCGAACACCTGCGCCTTCAGCTTGGCCTGGGCGAAGGCCTTCTCGACCTCGCGCTGGATCCGCTCGACGATGTCGCGCCGGTAGCCGCGCGCCTTCAGCACTGCCTTGGAGAGTGCCGCTTCGCGCCACGGCTTGAGGTGCTTGAACGAGAGCTCCTGCAACTCGCGGTAGGTCTGGTTCAGGCCGAGCCGGTGCGCGATCGGCGCATAGATGTCGAGCGTCTCGGCGGCGACCCGGCTGCGCTTGGCGCGGTCGACCGCTTCCATCGTCCGCATGTTGTGCAGCCGGTCAGCCAGCTTGACGAGGATGACGCGGACGTCGCGCGTCATCGCCAGCAGCATCTTCCTGAACGACTCGGCCTGCGATTCCTCGCGCGTCGAGAAGCGCAGCTTGTCGAGCTTGGTGAGGCCGTCGACGAGGTCGGCGGTCGGCGCGCCGAAGCGCTCGATCAGCTCGGCCTTGGTGATGCCGCAATCCTCCATCGCGTCGTGCATCAGCGCGGCCATGATCGCCTGCGCGTCGAGCTTCCACTCGGCGCACAGGCCGGCGACCGCGATCGGGTGCGTGATGTAGGGCTCGCCGCTGGCGCGGAACTGGCCCAGATGCGCTTCGTCGGCGAAGCGGTAGGCGTCGCGGACGCGCCGGATGTCGGCAGCGTCGAGGTAGTCGAGCTTGACCGTGAGCGCCGCGAAGGACGCGGCGGCGGCGTCGCCCGCGGCGGGCGTGGCTGCCGCCCGGGGGAGGCGCTTGGGCGCCCCCGACTTGGCGTCGGGGACGGCGGTGGAAGAGCGCGGGGCCATCCCTGAATTTAGCGCGGAACCCGCCCCGGCAGCGGCGCGGGGGGCTTGCTCGCGGTGCGCCGGACAGGCCGGCGAAGGCTGCCGACCGGAGGGGGCGTCGGCCGGGACGTATCTAGACCGGCACCTTGCGCAGCATCTCGATGCCGACCTCGCCGGCGGCGATCTCGCGCAGCGCCGTCACCCCGGGCTTGTTCTTGGTCTCGACCTTGGGCGCATGACCCTGGCTCAGCATGCGTGCGCGATAGGTCGCGGCCAGCACGAGCTGGAAGCGGTTCGGGATCTTGACGAGGCAGTCTTCGACGGTGATGCGGGCCATGGAGTCTTTCGTTGCGCAGCGCCGGGCGGCCGCAAAGCGTGGGAGAACAGGAGTCAGAGCAGGTCGAGCGCGGCGAACACCGCGGGGCGGGCCCGCAGCAGTGCGGCGTACTTGAGGCGCTGGGAGTGGACGATCGCTTTCAGGTCGAACAGCGCCGTCTCGAACAGGGCGTTGATTATAACGAAGTCGAAGTGGCGGGCCTGCGATACCTCGATCCGGGCATTGGCCATGCGCCGCGCGATCACCTCGGGGTCGTCCTCGCCGCGCCGGTGCAGGCGCTGCAAGAGTTCGTCCCAGCTCGGCGGCAGCAGGAAGATCAGCATCGCATTGGGAAACAGGCGCTTGATCTGCAAGGCGCCCTGCCAGTCGATCTCGAGCAGCACGTCGTGGCCGCCGACGATCCGCGTCTCGATCGCGCCGCGCGAGGTACCGTACAGGTTGCCGTGCACCTCGGCCCACTCGACGAACTGGCCGGCATCGATCATTGCCCGGAACTCGGGCTCGGCGACGAAGTGGTATTCGCGGCCGTCCTGCTCCTGCCCGCGCGGCTTGCGGGTGGTGTGCGAGACCGAGACGACGAGGTGCGAATCGAGCTCGAGCAAGGCCTTGACGAGGCTCGATTTGCCGGTGCCGCTGGGCGCAGCGACGGCGAAGAGGTTGCCGGGGTAGTCCATGGCGCAGGCGGGTGGGTGAGCAGTTTACGTGGCGGGCCCGGGTCGCCGACACTGCGCGCGACGCGACCCGCTGCGGGCTCGCGCAGCCGAGGGCCGAACATGTCCGCTGTCACCTTGCCGCCGCCGGCGCTCGAATACCTGTGCGACCTCGCCGTCGAGGTCGGCGTGCCGATCGACGCAGGCCTTTCGCCGCTCGGCCAGCGCCGCCTGGTCGCGATCCTCGGCGGCAGCGTCGGCGGGCGCCTGGCCGGTCGCGTCCTGCCCGGCGGCGTGGACTTCCAGCTCATTCACGGCGGCACCCTGGCTCGCCTCGAAGCTCGCTACCTGCTCGAGCTCGACGACGGTGCGCGCGTCTTCGTGCAGAACAACGCCTTGCGCGTCGCCAGCGCCGAGATCACGGCGCGCCTCTTGCGGGGCGAGCCAGTGCCGGCGGAAGCGGTGTACTTCCGCGGGCAGGTCAGCCTGGAAACCGGCGACGCGCGCTGGAGTTGGCTCAACGAACGGCAGTTTGTCTGTACGGGAGAACGCTTGCCGACCCTGGTTCGCATGACTTTTTACACGGTCCTGTGATCGGCCTGCAACGCGCGCCGATCGAGCCGAGAGGGGATGCGCCCACCGGCCCAACCACCCATCCCTTGAACATGGGGGGACGGGGTCGGCAGGGTATCGAATCGTGAAGTGATGTGGCAGACTCCAAAGGGTTCGCTGGTTGACTGTCGTACGAGGCAAGTCAGCGACAACACAAGAGCGCGAGATCGTGCAGGCAGGCCGACAGACGACAGGTGCTTCGTCTGGCCTGGGCAGGGCCCGACGGTTCGGCTCTCCGTGGTGTGGGTGGGGTTGCGGCTGGAGGGCTGGCCATAGTGGACATGCGGACTGACGAGTCGAGCACCGTCATCAGGACCCGGAGCCGGTTGCGCGATCTGGCGCCCGAGACTTCCCTCCTCACCCGGCTGGTGCGGCGGGCCCTGGAGTCGTTCACGCCGGCGCGCTCGGCGCAGTCGGCCCAGTCGCCGCTCCGGCTCGAGGCCCTCGAGCCGCGCGTTCTGCTGTCGGGCGACCCGATGGGCGTGAAGGTCGACGCCAGTCTCGACGTCGCCGGCGAGACCGACCGCTACAGCTTCACCCTGACCGAAGACCTGCGCGTCGTCTTCGACTCGCTCACCAACAACAGCAACATCCACTGGACCTTGGCGGGGCCGCAGGGAAACATCGTCACCGATCGCTCGTTCTCGGGCTCGGATTCGATCGATGTCGGCGGCAACGTCGCGATGGATCTCGGCGCGGGCGACTACGTGCTCAGCGTCGACGGCGTCGGCGACACGACCGGCGCCTACAGCTTTCGACTGCTCGACCTCGCCAAGGCCACGCCGCTGGTGCTGGGCGCCCGGGTCGATGCCAAGCTCGATCCGGCCAACCAGACCGACATCTACAAGTTCTCGGCGACGGCCGGGCAAAGCGTCTTCTTCAACAACATCGTCAACGGCGGTGACGCCTACTGGCGGATCCTCGATCCGTTCGGCCGCCAGGTGGCTGGCCTCACACACCTGAGCACCGACACCGGCCCGCTCGCGCTGACCCAGGACGGCACCTACACGCTGCTCATCGAAGGCCGCTACTACACGACCGGCACGCCCGACTACAGCTTCTCGCTCAACTCGGTGGTCGACACCGAGCGCAGCATCGTGCCCGGCGTGGCCGACGGTATGGACGCGGGTTGGGGTGCCGGGCAGATCGGCGGAGGCCTGCTCCTCAACGGCCAGCAGACGGTGCAGGTGCAGCCGGCCGTCTCGCTCGACCTAACGAGCACGGTGACCGTCGAAGCCTGGGTCAAGGTCGACCAGTACAACAACACCTGGACGCCGATCGTCTACAAGGGCAACGGCAGCGCTGCGCAACGCACCTACGCGCTCTGGCTGAACTCGAGCGGTGCGGTGAACCTCTCGACGGCCGATGGCGGCGAGGAGAACATTTCCACCGCGGCCGGCCTGGTCGATCCGGGCGAGTGGCACCACCTGGCCGGTGTCGTCGACCGCGTCAACGGCACGCTGACGATCTACGTCGACGGCGTCGAGGCCGCGGCCGGAACGGTGCGCACGACTGCAGCCTTCTCGAACCCGGCGACGCCGCTCCTGATCGGCAACGAGATCTTCGAAGGGGCGTCGGACCGGGCGCAGCTCGCCGGCACGATCGATGACGTCCGGATCTGGAACGTCGCCCGCTCCGCTGCCGAGATCCTCGCCGGCAAGGACGCTGCGCTCACCGGTGGCGAAGCCGGCCTCGTGCTCTACCTCAAGCTCGACGAGAGCAGCGGCGAGGTTCCGGTCGACAGCTCGAGCGCGGCGCAGACTGCGGCGCTGGTTCCGATCACCGACGCCATCGTCAGCGGCCGGATCCAGATGCCCGGCGGGCGCGTCCTGTACGAGGTCGAGATCGCCAGTGACACGCGGCTCTATTTCGACAGCCTGACCAACGACGGCAACCTGCGCTGGAGTCTGTCCGGTCCGCGCGGCACGGTCACCTCGGACCGCGCCTTCAACGGCAGCGATTCATCCGACGGCAGCGCCATCTACGACCTGGTCGCCGGCACCTACACGCTGACCGTCGACGCCAACGGCGACCGCACACCTTCGTTCGCGTTCCGCCTGATCGACCTTGCCGCCGCGGTCGCGATCACCCCGGGCAGCCCGGTGAGCGGCTCACTCAGGCCGGCGCGCGAGACCGACAGCTACCGTTTCGATGCCGCCGCTGGCGAGCGCTTTTTCTTCAACAACACCGTCAACGCCGGCGGCGAAACCTACTGGCGGCTGCTCGATCCGTTCGGGCGCGTCCTGATCGGCCCGACCTACCTGGGCAACGACGTCGATACGACGACGCTTCCGTACACCGGCAGCTACACCGTGCTGGTCGAGGGCCGCTCTTACGCGGGGGGCGAAAACAGCTACGCCTTCACCGTTCAGTCGGTCGTCGACGGCGATCACGCGCTGGTCGTCGACACCCAGGTCGACGGCGCGATCACTCAGGCCGGCCAGCGCCAGCGCTACTCCTTCACCCTCGCTGCGCCGACCCTGGCCCTGTTCGACTCGCTGCTGGCCAACAACAACTTCAGCTGGAGCCTGAGCGGGCCGCGCGGCGCCGAGGTGACAGGGCGCGGCTTTGCCAGCTCGGACTCGGTCGACATCGGCGGCGCCAGCGCGCTCAGGCTCGCCGCGGGCGACTACGTCCTGACCGTCGACGCCGGCGGCGACACGACCGGCGCCTTCGGGTTCCGGCTGCTCGACCTCGGCGCCGGAACTTCGGTTGCGCTCGATACCGACACCTCCGGCACCCTCAATCCGGGCGCCAGCACCGCCGTCTACCACTTCACCGCCAGCGCCGGCGACCAGATCCTGCTCGACCAGCTGAGCCTGGCCGGCGGCAATGCGTACTTCCGCCTGCTCGACCCGACCGGACAGCAGGTGATCGGCCCGCAGTTCTTCGACGACACGGCGTTCAACGTCCTGCTTGCCGGGAGCTACACGCTGCTGGTCGAAGGCCGGGTCTACGAGTCGACTGCGATCGACTACGCCTTCAACCTCACCTTGCAGGGCAATACGCCGCCCGATCCGCTCACCGGCACCGCCATGGCGCTGGGCGACACGGTCAACGGCACGATCGCGGCGGCGGGCGCGGTCGACGACTTCGTCTTCACCATCGCCGGGCCGACGCGTGTGCTGTTCGACGGCCTGAACGCCGAAACGAACTTCAACTGGCGGCTCGATGGCCCGCGCGGCCTCGAAGTGTCGCGGCCGATCTACGCCGACTCGGCCGATTTCGGCGCCACGGCGGCGATCGAGCTGGTCGTTGCAGGCACCTACCGGATGCGCCTGAGCGGCGCCGGCAACACCACCGGCGGCGTTGTGTTTCGCCTGCTCGATCTCGGCAGCGCCAGCGCGCTCGTCGTCGGCACCGGCGTCAGCGGCACGCTGAACCCCGCCAACTCGACCCAGCTGTATTCGTTCGACGTCAGCGCCGGCCAGCGCTTCTACTTCGATCGCACCGCCAACGCGGGCGGCGACACCTACTGGCGCCTGCTCGATCCGTTCGGTCGACCGGTGTGGGGGCCGAGCGGCATCGGCGGCGACATCGACGTCACGACCCTTGCGTATGCCGGCACCTACACGCTGCTGGTCGAGGGCCGCTACTACGTCGGCGGCACCGCCAGCTACGCCTTCAACGTCCTCCAGGTCAGCGACGACAGCAGCGCGCTCGTCCTCAACACCCCGACCAGCGGCGACATCGCCACGCCCGGGCAGCGCGACACCTACACCTTCAGCCTGGCCGGCGCGCAGCGGATCGCGTTCGACATCCAGAGCAACAACACCAGCATGCGCTGGAGCTTGCGCGGGCCGCGCGGAGTGGTGGTCTCGGACCGCTATTTCTACAACACCGATTCGGCCGACGGCACCTCGATCTTCGATCTGACGGCCGGCGACTACACGCTCACCTTCGATGCCGACGGGGCGGTCACCGGCGCCTACGCGTTCAACGTGATCGATCTCGCCACCGCCACCGCGATCGGCGTCGGCGCGGCCATCAGCGGCACGCTGGACCCGGCCAGTGCCACCCAGGCGTATCAGTTCGACGTCGTCGCCGGCGACCGCTACTACTTCGACCGCACCGCCAACAGCGGCGGCGACACCTATTGGCGGCTGCTCGACCCGTTCGGCCGAACGGTCTGGGGGCCGGGCGGGATCGGCGGCGACGTCGACGTGACGACCTTTGGCTACACCGGCACCTACACGCTGCTGGTCGAAGGCCGCTACTACGTCGGCGGCACCGCCAGCTACGCCTTCGTGCTGCGCAACGTCAGCGACGACACCGCCGCGATCGGCCTCGACACCCTGGTGTCCGGCGACATCGCCAGTGCCGGCCAGCGCGATTTCTACACCTTCGATCTGGCCACCCCGGCGATGGTCGCCTTCGACGGCCAGCTGAACTTCAACAGCCTGTACTGGTCGCTGACCGGGCCGCGTGGCACGGTGGTCGTCAATCGCCGTTTCTACAACTCGGATTCGTACGACGGCTTCCCGGTGCTCGAACTGCCGGCCGGACAGTACACGCTCACCGTCGACTCCGACAACGACGTCACCGGCGCCTACACCTTCAAGCTGCTCGACCTGGCGAACGCCACCGACATCACGGTCGGCACCCTGGTCAGCGACACCCTCTCGCCGTCGACCGCAAGCCGGGCCTACAAGTTCGACGCGGTCGCCGGCGACCGCTGGTTCTTCGACCGCCTCTCGTCGAGCGGCGGCGATACCTACTGGCGCCTGGTCGATCCCGAAGGCGACAACGTCTGGGGACAAGTCAGCATCAACTCCGACGTCGACGTCACGACGCTGACCCGGACCGGCACCTACACGCTGCTGCTCGAGGGGCGCTATTACCTCGGCGCGGGCACGGCCAGCTACACGTTCCGCGCCAGCAAGGTCAGCGACGTCGCCCGCACCCTCACTCTGGGGGTCGAGGACGGCATGGCGCCGGGCTGGACCAGCGACGGCAAGATCGGCGGCGCGCTCGTGCTCAACGGCGAGCAGACCGTGCAGTCCGATCCGGCGGCATCGCTGAACGTCAGCGACACGGTCACGCTCGAGAGCTGGGTCCGGATCGACCAGTTCAACAACACCTGGACGCCCCTGATCTACAAGGGCAACGACACCAACCGGCGCACCTACTCGATCTGGCTGAACGCCGACGGCTCGGTCTATTTCGGCACCGTCGACGGGAGCGGCGAGCAGGGCGTGCAGACCGACCCTGGCCAGCTCACGCGTGGCGACTGGCACCACGTGGCTGCCGTGATGGACCGCGTCAACGGCACGCTGCGCATCCTGATCGACGGCGTCGTGCAGAAGTCAGGCGTCGTGCGCACCGGCAACGCCGGTGGCAGCGACGCGACCCGCCTCTACATCGGCGACGGCCCGGAGGTGAACGACGCCTACACCCGCCTGTCGGGCTCGATCGACGATCTGCGGATCTGGAACCTCGCGCGCAGCGATGCCGAGATCGTCGCCGACATGAACTCGGCGCTGACCGGGGCCGAAGCCGGCCTCGTCCTCTACCTGCCGCTCGACGATACGAGCGGCGCGGCGCCCGCCGACAGCTCGGCGCAGGCGCACACGCTCGCCATCGTGCCCAGCAATCCGGGGCTGGTGTCCGGCCGGATCGCCATGCCGGGCCAGCGCGTGGTCTACACGGTCGAGCTGGCGAGCGACGCCCGCCTCTACCTCGACAGTCTGGTGAACGTCGGCAACCTGCGCTGGAGCCTGAGCGGCCCGCGCGGCGTCGTCACCTCGGGCCGCTCGTTCCAGAATACCGACTCGATCGACGGCAACGCCTACTACGACCTGGTCGCCGGCACCTACACGATCGAGATCGACGGCGTCGGCGACGCCGTGTCGCACTACGCATTTCGCCTGCTCGACCTCGGCGACGCCACCGCGTTCACCCCCGGTACGGTCGTCAGCGGCACCCTGGTGCCGGCCCGGGAAACGGCGGCTTACAGGTTCGACGCCGTCGCCGGCGACCGCTACTTCTTCGACAGCCTCGTCAACTCCGGCGGCGATACCTACTGGCGCCTGCTCGATCCGTTCGGCCGCGCCGTCATCGGCCCGACGCCGTTCGGTAACGACATCGACGCCACGACCCTGACCGATACCGGCACCTACACGGTCCTGGTCGAGGGGCGCTACTACCTCTCCTCGCCCAGCGCGAGTTTCGCCTTCAACCTGCTGAAGGTCACCGACCTCGCCCGCACGATCACCCCCGGCGTCGCCGACGGCTACCCGACCGACTGGACACCAGGCCAGATCGGCGGTGCCCTGTCGATCAACCCGCAGCAGTATCTCGAGGTGCAGCCGGCCGCGTCGCTCGACCTGACGAGCACGGTGACGATGGAGGCCTGGGTCAAGGTCGAGCGCTTCGACAACACCTGGCAGCCGCTGTTCTACAAGGGCAACGGCAACTCGAACCAGCGCACGTATTCGATGTGGCTGAACGCGGACGGCCGGGTCCACCTGTCGACCGGCGACGGCGGCAACCAGATCGTCGAGACGCCAGGCGGCGTCGTCACGCCCGGCCAGTGGGTCCACGTGGCCGGCGTGATCGACCGCGTCGCCGGCACGCTGCGGATCGTGATCGACGGCGTCGAGCGGGCCACCGGCACGATTCGCACCGGCACCTCGACCAGCACCCCGGCCGGCCCGCTGATGATCGGCGAGACCTCGGAAGTCGCCAACAGCACCTCGCGGCTGTTCGCCCTGGTCGACGACGTCCGGGTCTGGAACGTCGCCCGCTCGGCCGCCGAGATCGCCGCCGACCGGGCCGCCGCGCTGCTCGGCGACGAGCCCGGCCTGGCGCTATACCTCGAGCTCGACGAGAGCAGCGGCGGCACGGCGGCCGACAGCTCGACGCTCGGTCAGGCGGCGGCGCGCGTCGCCACCACGTCCGGCGTGGTCGCCGGCCGGATCGCCCACCCAGGCCAGCACGTCACTTACCTGGTCGACGTCGCGACCGACACCCGCCTCTATTTCGACAGCCTCACCAACGACAACGGCCTGCGCTGGAGCCTTGCCGGTCCGCGCGGCACGCTCACCTCGAACCGCAGCTTCCAGAGCAGCGATTCGGTCGACGGCAGCGCCACCTACGACCTGGTGGCGGGAACCTACACGCTGACCGTCGACGGCACCGGCGACAACACACCGGCGTTCGCGTTCCGCCTGCTCGACCTGTCGGTCGCGACGGCGGTCACGCCCGGCACGGCGTTCAGCGGCTCGCTGTCCCCCGCCCGAGAAACCGATGTCTACACCTTCGACGCCAGCGCCGGCGCGAGCTTCTACTTCGACGACACGCTCGATTTCGGCGGCGACACCTGGATCCGCGTCCTCGACCCGTTCGGCCGGACGCTCCTTGGCCCCACCTCCCTCGGCAGCGATATCGGCGTCAGCGCGCTGCCCTATGCCGGCACCTACACGCTGCTCGTCGAAGGCCGCTACTACGCTGGCAACCGCTCCGACTACGCGATCAACATCAGGCCGGTCGCCGATGGCACGCAAGCGATGGCCGTCGGCACGCGGGTCGACGGCACCATCGCCAGCGCCGGGCAGCGCCAGCTCTACACCTTCTCGCTCGGCGCTGAAAGCCGCCTCCTGTTCGACTCGCTCACCAACAGCGGCCCGATCAGCTGGAGCCTGGCCGGCCCGTCTGGCACCGTGGCGGGGCACCGGTTCAACGACAGCGATTCCGGCAACGTCGGCGGGGCGACGCTCCTGATCCTGGCCGCCGGCGACTACACGGTGACGGTCGACGCGACGACCGACAACACCGGCGCCTTCAGCTTCCGCCTGCTCGACCTGGCCGACGCCAGCACGATCGCGCTCGACTCCGACGTCGTCGGCAGCCTGTCGCCGGGCAACGCGTCGGTGCTTTACCGGTTCGACGCGACCGCCGGCGACGCGGTGCTGTTCGACCGCAAGGCCCTGACCGGCGGCAGCCCGTACTGGCGCCTGGTCGACCCGACCGGCGTGCAGTTGTTCGGCCCCGAGTTCTTCAACGACCGCTCGCCCATTACGCTGGCCATGACCGGCAGCTACACGCTGTTCTTCGAAGGCGTGGTGAGCGATTCCGGCGTCACCGACTACACCTTCAACCTGGCGCTGCAGGGCAACACGCCGCCCGAAACGCTGACCGGCGCCGACATCGTCTTCGGCGACACCGTCAGCGGTGTCATCAGTGCGGTCGGTGAGGCCGACGACTACGTCTTCACGATCGCCGCACCGACCCGGATCCTTTTCGACGGCCTTACCGCCAACACCAATTTCAGCTGGCGCCTCGATGGCCCACGTGGCCTCGAGGTCGCCCGAGCGCTCCATGCCGATTCCTACGACGGTGGCGCGACCGCAGCGCTGGCGCTGGTCCTGCCCGGCACCTACCGGATTCGCGTCACCGGCAACGGCAGCACCACCGGCGACTATTCCTTCAGGCTGCTCGACCTGTCGGCGGCCACCGACCTGACCCCGGGCACGCCGGTCAGCGGCACGCTGAACCCGGCCAATTCGAGCCAGCTCTACAAGTTCGACGTCGCCGCCGGCGAGCGCTTCTACTTCGATCGCACGGCCCATGCCGGCGGCGACACCTACTGGCGTCTGCTCGACCCCGCCGGGCGCCCGGTCTGGGGCCCGACCAGCCTGGGCAACGATGTCGACGTCACGACCCTGGCGGCCGCCGGCACCTATACGCTGCTGATCGAGGGTCGCTACTACGTGGGCGGCACCGCCAGCTACACCGTCAACGTCCAGAAGGTCAGCGACGACAGCGCCGCACTGGTGCTGAACACTCCGACCAGCGGCAACATCGCGCTGGCCGGGCAGCGCGATACCTACACGTTCACCCTGGCCGACGCCAAGCGGGTCGTCTTCGACAGCCAGACCAACAACGGCAGCCTGCACTGGAGCCTGTCGGGGCCGCGCGGTACGGTCACTTCCGACCGCAGCCTGCAGGGCAGCGACTCGGTCGACGGCTCGTCGATCTACGACCTGGTCACCGGCGACTACACGCTGGTCTTCGACGGCGTCAACGACGCGGTCGGCGCCTACACGTTCCAAGTGATCGACCTCGGGACCGCCGCCGGAATCGCCGCCGGCACGCCGGTCAGCGGCACGCTCAACCCGGCCAGCTCGACCCTGGTCTACAGCTTCGACGCCGTCACCGGTGATCGCTATTACTTCGACCGCACCGCCAACGCCGGCGGCGACACCTACTGGCGCCTGCTCGACCCGTTCGGCCGGACGGTCTGGGGCCCGAACTCGATCAACGGCGACATCGACGTGACCACGCTCGATGCCACCGGCACCTACACGCTGCTGGTCGAGGGCCGCTACTACGTCGGCGGCACCGCCACCTTTGCCTTCAACCTGCAGCAGGTCAGCGACGACAGCGCCGCGATGACGCTCGACACCACGGTCGCCAGCGACATCGCGCACGCCGGCCAGCGCGATACCTACACCTTCTCGCTGGGTGAGACCAAGCGCGTGGTGTTCGACAGCCTGGTCAACACCGGCAGCTTCCGCTGGTCCCTCACCGGGCCGCGCGGCACGGTCACCTCCGATCGCAACTTCCAGAGCACCGATTCGATCGACGGCAACTCGATCTACGAGCTGGTCGCGGGCGACTACACGCTGCGCATCGACGGCCTCAACGACGCTACCGGCAACTACGCGTTCACCCTGTTCGACCTCGGCAACGCCGTGCCGATCACGCCTGGCGCCAGCGTCGGCGGCACACTCAATCCGGCTTCGTCGACCCAGCTCTTCCAGTTCGACGCCGAGGCCGGCGACCGTTACTTCTTCGACCGCACCGCGTCGGCGGGCGACACCTACTGGCGCCTGCTCGATCCGTTCGGGCGCAGCTTCTGGGGTCCGACGCCGCTGGGCAACGACGTCGAGAGCGTCACCTTGCCCTACGCCGGCACCTACACGCTGCTGATCGAAGGCCGCTACTACGTCACCGGCACGGCAGGCTTCGCGTTCGCGGTGCAGCCGTCGCCGATCTCGGCGGCGGTACCGCTCACCGGCCTGGGCACGCCGGTCGTCCAGCCCGGCCCCGACCTGCAGGTCGAAAACGTCACCGTCACGCCGGCCGGCGGCACGCTGCAATCGGGCGGCACCGTCACGGTCAGTTGGGAGATCGTGAACACCGGCGACGAGAACGCCGTCGCGCCCTGGCAGGACCGGCTGCTGGTGCGCAACATCGATCGCGGCGAGCTGATCCGCAACGTGCTGGTCGACTACACCGACCTCGGTCCGGCGGCAAGCGATCCGCTCCTGCCCGGCGAGCGCCGGGTGCGCAGTGCCACGATCGACCTGCCGGCCGGCAACCCCGGGGCGGGCAATCTGCGCTTCGACGTCGCCACCGACGTCGCCAACGTTGTCGCCGAGGCCGGCGGCGCCGGCGCCGGCGAATCGAACAACCTGACGTCGGTCGCCGTCGTCTCCGGCCTGGTCGTCTATCCCGACCTCCAGGTGCTCAACCTGGTGGTCGCCCCCGGCTCCGCCTTTACTCCGGGCGAGACGGTCACCGTCACCTGGACCACCCGCAACGCCGGCACGGCGCCGGTCGACGCCTCGTTCTCCGACAGCCTGCTTGTGCGCAACCTGGTCACTGGCCAGACCGTGGCGACCGTGGCAGTGGCTCACGACCTGGCGGTCGAGGGCGCGCTCGCCGCCGGAGCCGATCGCGATCGCCAGGCGACCTTCACCTGGCCCGCCGGGTTGCTCGGCAGCGGTCGCTTCGACTTCATCGTCACCACCGACTCGAGCTTCGCGGTGTTCGAGAACAACGGCAACGACAGCGCCGAGACCAACAACTCGACTAAGGTCACCACCACCTCGGCCGCCGATCTGACCGTCCAGGACCTGCAGGCATCGCCGGCGTCGGTCGCGGCAGGCGACACGATCACGATCCAGTGGACCGACGCCAACGGCGGCGTGGCGGCCACGCCGGTCGGCTGGTCGGACCGGGTCATCGTGCGCAACCTGACCAGCGGCGAAGTGCTGCTCGACCGCCAGGTCGCCTACGACCCGACGCTGACCGGCAATGGGCCGATCGCCGCCGGCGGCACGCTGACCCGGACGACCAGCTTCACCTTGCCGAACGGCCAGCGCGGCGCCGGCCAGATCCAGGTCCAGGTGATCGCCGACGGCGCCGGCTCGCTGCCCGAGTTCGATGCCGCCGGAAACGGGACCGAGGGCAACAACTCGACTGTGATCAGCTTCGCCTCGGAGCAGCGCGACTACGCCGACCTCCAGGTGACCCAGTTCGTCACCCCGGCCAACGGCCGCGGCGGTACGGTGATCAGCCTCTCCTGGACGGTCGAGAACGTCGGTGGCGACGTCACTTCCGACGCCTGGACCGACCGCTTGGTGATCAGCGCCGACAACGTCTTCGGCAACGGCGACGACCGCCTGCTCGCCAACGTCGCCCACACCGGGGCCCTCCAGCCGGGCGACGACTACGTCGCAACCCAGGACGTCACGCTGCCGATCTTCCTCGAGGGCGCCTTCTTCCTGTTCGTGCGCAGCGACGTCGACGCGCAGGTGCTTGAGCCCGACACGCGGGCTGACAACACCAGCGCGGCGACGCCGATCGCGATGACGACGCCGGCCGCCGACCTGGTGGTCGAGGTCGTGACCGCGCCGGCGACCGCCGCCAGCGGCCAGCTGGTCGACATCCTCTGGCGGGTGCGCAATCAGGGCGACTTCGACGCCACCGGCAGCTGGCGCGACGCCGTCTACCTGTCGCTCGACGACGCGTTCGACGGCACCGACATCCTGGTCGGCAGCTTCCTGCGCAACAGCTCCCTCGCGATCGGCGACACCTACACGGCGCGCGGGCGGGTCTCGCTGCCGTTCGAGGTGACCGGCACGTTCCGCGTGCTGGTGGTCGCCGACGTCGACAACGCGGTGTTCGAGCACGGCGCGGCCGGCAACAACGTCGGCCTCGCGGTCGGCCTGACGGCGATTTCGCCGGCGCCGGTTCCGGACATCGAAACGTCGGCGGTCACGGCGCCGGCAAGCGCCCTCGCCGCCACGCCGATCACGGTGAACTGGACCCTCACCAACCTGGGCGAGGCAGCACTGTCGACCCCGTGGGTCGACCGCGTCTACCTGTCGGCGAACGGCCTGGTCGCGGGCGCCACCTTCCTGGGCAGCCTGACGCACGGCGCCGCCTTGCCGATCGGCGTGCCCCAGACCTTCAGCCTGCAGGTCACCTTGCCGCCGGCGGCCGACGGCGACTACCGGATCGTCGTGCTCAGCGATGCCGACGGCCAGGTCTACGAGGCGCAGCGCGAAGCCAACAACACGGCCGCCAGCGCCGTCATGGCGCTGCAGCACCGCGACCTGACCGTGACCGGCCTGAGCGCGCCGGCCACGGCGACCTCGGGCGACACGATCAGCGTCGATGCCCAGTTCAGCAACAGCGGCAGCGCCGCGATCGTCGGCAACTGGATCGATCGCTACTACCTGTCGCGCGACGGCACGCTCGATGCCAACGACCGCCAGCTGGCCCAGGTGCCGGCCGCCGGCCCGCTGGCCGTCGGCGCGAGCTACGGCGGCCCGGTCGACCTGGCAATCCCGATCGACGTGTCGGGAGCCTGGTTCATCCTCGCCGTCGCCGATGCGCGCAACGAGGTCTCTGAGCTCAATGCAGAAACCAACAACGTCGCCACGGTGGCGATCGACATCGCGCTCGCACCCTATGCCGACCTGACGACGACCGCCGTCACCGCGCCCACCCTGCTGATCGCCGATCCGGCGCGGGTGACGGTCTCGTGGACGGTGACCAACAACGGCAACGGCGTCGGCAAGACCCTGGCGTGGACCGACACAGTCGTGCTCTCGGCCGACGCGGTCGCCGGCAATGGCGACGACATCGTTCTCGGCAGCTTCGACCACAGCGGCGCGCTGGCGGTCGGCGACTCCTACAGCCTCACCCAGACGATGTTCGCGCCGGCCTTCCTGACCGGGCACTTCAACGTCTTCGTGCTCAGCGACTCACAGGGACTGGTGTTCGAGAACGGCTTCGAGGCGAACAACGTCGGCGCGGCACCGGCCCCGCTCGACGTGATGCCGATTCCGTACGCCGACCTGAATGTGGTGGCTCTCGACGTGCCCGCTGTCGGCCGTTCCGGCACACCGCTGACGGTGAGCTGGACGGTCCGCAACGACGGGATCGGGCCGACCAATTCGGCCAACTGGAACGACACGCTTCAGCTTTCGTCCGACGCGGCCGGCACGCAGATACTGAACACCGTCGGCGCCGATCATCTCGGCGTGCTCGCGGTCGGCGATTCCTACGTCCGCAGCGCCGGCATCGTCGTGCCGAACGGCTACGTCGGGCCGCTCTACGTCGTGCTGCGCACCTCCGGCCCGTTCGAGTTCGGCCACACCGGCAACAACGTCCGGATCAGCGGGCCGGTGCAGATCGCGCTGGCGCCGTCGCCCGATCTGCAGGTCACCGAGATCACCGCGCCGTCCGCCGCCGACGAAGGCGCGACCATCGAGGTGACCTGGACGGTCGCCAACAACGGCGAGGCCGGTGCCATCGGGCCTTGGCGCGACACGGTCCAGCTGCGCAAGTTCAACTCGACCACGGTGTCGCCGATCTCGCTCGGCTCGTTCGAGTACGCCGGCGGCCTCGACGCCGGGGTCACCTACACCCGCACCGAGCGCTTCCGCCTGCCCGCCAAGATCGAGGGCGCCTGGCAGATCTCGGTCAGTACCGACACCGGCAACACCGTCTACGAAGGGACCGCCGAGACCAACAACACGACCGGCGACGACGATGCGATCGTGCTGTCGCTGAAGGCCCGGCCCGACCTGCAGGTGCAGACGATCACCGCGCCCGACCGCGTCACGGCGGGGGCAACGGTGGCGGTGAGCTTCGTCATCGTCAACCGCGGCTCGGTGCCGACCGACGCACCGCACTGGCGCGACAACATCTACCTGTCGCTCGACAACAAGCCCGGCGGCGACGACATCCTGATCGGCTCGCTGGAGAACGGCGCGGCGCTCGCGCCCGACGAGGCCTACACCTCCACCACCTCGAGCGCCGTCGTTCCCGAGCGCTTCCGCGGGCCCGGCTTCATCATCGTCATCGCCGATGCCAGCGGCAGCGTCGACGAGTACCCGGCGGCCAACGAGGCCAACAACGTCATCGCCCAGGCGATCTACGTCGATCCGCAGCCGCTCTCCGACCTGGTGACGAGCGGCGTGGTCGCGCCGACCCAGGCGGTCTACGGCAGCGAGATCGAGGTCCGCTTCACGGTCACCAACAAGGGCTCCGACACCACCAACCGCCCCGGCTGGACCGACACCGTCTGGCTCACCACCGACAAGACGCGGCCCAACCCGGGCGGCAACGGCGGCATCCAGCTCGGCACCATCTCGCACACCGGCGCGCTCGCCGTCGGCGAGAGCTACGAGCAGATCCTGCGCGTGCGCATTCCGCAGCAGATCCAGTCCGGCATCTACTACATCACGCCGTGGAGCGACGCCTACGACGCGGTGTTCGAGGACACGCTGGCGTCGAACCTGAACCCGGACGATCCGAACGAGTTCGACAACAACAACTACAAGGCGCGGGCGATCGACATCATCGGCACGCCGACGCCGCCGCTGCCCGACGTGCAGGTGATCACCATCACCAGCAACGCGCCGGCCTCGGTCGACGGGCCGTTCACCTTCAGCTGGACGGTCGCCAACCTGGGCGAGGGCAAGGCGGTCGGAAGCTGGTACGACACGGTGCTGGTCCACGACCTGCCCGACTACCGCACGCCCGGCGCCAACGTCTGGAACGTCGGAACCTGGGAGCGCGGCGAAGAGCTCGACCCGCTCGGTCTCTACACCCTGACCAAGACCGTCGATCTCTCGCCGGCGACGTTCGGCCACTACATCACGGTGATCACCGACTCGCTGCCGCCGCCGGCGCCGCACCTGGTCGAATCGATCGAGACCAACAACACCAAGACCGTCGCCGGCGAAGTGACGGCGCGCCCGGCCGACGTGAAGGTGATCTCGGTGAGCGCGCCGGCGCAGAACTTCTCCGGCGAGAAAACGACGATCAGCTGGACGGTGCGCAACGACGGCGCCGCGGTCTGGAGCGGCACCCGCTTCTGGACCGACTACGTCTACTTCTCGCCCGACCCGACCTTCATCCCCAGCCGCGCCCGCGTCATCGGCGCCAAGGCGCACGACAACGCGGGCGGGTTCGCCGCGGGCGCGAGCTACGACGCGTCGGTCGAGGTGACCCTGCCGGCGGGCATTGGCGGCGACTACTTCATCTACGTCGTCACCGACGACGCCCCCTCGCAGGGCGGGCCCGACCTGTCTCCTGAGTCGCGCAGCGGCGACAACGATCGCTCGCGCAGCGACTACGGCGGCCGCGTCTACGAAGACACGGCGCAGGTCAACAACAGGACGCGCGGCGACATTCCGGTCACCTACCGCGAGCCCGACCTGAAGATATCCCAGCTGCTCATCCCGCCGGGCGAGATGCACTCGGGCGACACGATCAGCGTCACCTTCACGGTCGCCAACCAGGGCACCCGCGACACCCGCGAGGCGTTCTGGTACGACCGGCTCTACCTGTCGCGTGACCCGTCGCTCGATTCGCACGACCTGCAGGTGGCCGAGTTCCTGCGCTACGGCCAGCTCGCGATCGGCGCCAGCTACGACCGCACCGCCACCTTCACGCTGCCCGGCGACGCCGACGGCCCGTTCTACCTGATCGCCTTCGCCGACTCCGACATCGTCGGCGTCAACGGACAGGGCGCCGCCTCGCCGGTCGAGGTGGGCGAAGTCCGCCTGCAGAACGACCGCGTGCCGGAATTCCGCGACGAGGGCAACAACCGGACAGCGGTGCCGATCAGCGTCACCCTCAGCCCGGCCGCTGACCTGCGCGTCACCACCGTGAGCGCGCCCGAGCGGATCGAGGTGGGCCAGGTGCTGCACGTCGGCTACACGGTCGCCAACCTGGGCGGCGCCGCCGCCTCGGCCAGCCGGTGGACCGACCAGATCTTCCTCTCGGCCGATGCCTTCTTCGACCCGGTCGCCGATCGCTATCTCGAAACCCTCTATCACACCGGTGCGCTCGCGGTCGGCGGCAGCTACAGCGTCAGCGCCGACCTGCGCCTGTCGCGCGACCTGGTCGGCTCCTACTACGTGTTCGTCCGCACCGACGTGCCGGGCGGCGCCAGCGAGCCGCGCGGCAAGGTGTTCGAATCGCTGGCCGAAAGCAACAACGTCACCGCCTCCGCCAACCCGGTGCTGATCGAGCTGCCGCCGCCCTCGGACCTCGAGGTCATCAACATCGATCTGCCGCCGTCGGCGGCCAGCGGCGTCGAGCTGCAGATCGGCTTCACCGTCCTCAATTCGTCGCTGATCGACGCGGTCGGCTCCTGGACCGACTCGCTCTACCTGTCGGCCGACAGCGACTGGGACCTGGGCGACATCCTGATCGGCAAGGTCGGGCACGGCGGCGGGCTGCTCGCCGGCGCCAGCTACGACGGCCAGCTGAAGACCAAGCTGCCGCCGGCGCGCGCCGGCCAGTACCGCATCATCGTCCGGCCCGACATCTTCAACGAGGTGTACGAAGGCGTCGACGAGCGCAACAACGAGACCGCGTCGCCCGATGCGATCACCGTCACGGTGCCTGAACTGCGCCTCGGCGTGCCGGAGGCCACCACGCTGTCGCCGGGCGAGCGCAAGCTCTACCGCGT
Organism: Caldimonas sp.; assembly: GCA_040007855.1. Taxonomy (GTDB): domain Bacteria; phylum Pseudomonadota; class Gammaproteobacteria; order Burkholderiales; family Burkholderiaceae_C; genus Schlegelella_A. The sequence goes on along the minus strand of JBDTUG010000008.1, from coordinate 11,118 downwards.
GACGGTGGGCGCGAACGAGACGCTGCGCTTTGTCCTGAATTCGTCCGACCCGAGCACCGCCAACGAGATCTACGTGCGCTACGGCGACGTCGCCTCGGGCTTCGCCTTCGACGCCGGCGCGATCGATCCGCTCGCGGCCAGCCCGGTCGCGATCATCCCGTCGACGCTGGCCGGCGACTACTACGTGCTGATCCAGGGCCGCTCGGGAGCGAGCGCCGACGTGCCGGTCACGCTGACCGTCACGGCACTGCCGTTCTCGATCACCGACATCAAGCAGGACCAGGGCGGCGACAGCCGCTGGGTCACGACCACGATCACCGGCGCCCGCTTCCAGCCGGGTGCGCTGGTCAAGCTGGTCCGGCCGGGTATTGCCGAGATCGAGCCGACCCGCTACCAGGTGATCGACGCGACCACGATCATCGCCGTGTGGGACCTGCGCGACCAGCCGCACGGCCTGTTCGACCTGGCGGTGATCAATCCCGACGGCGCGGTGGCGGTGCTGCCCTACCGCTACCTGGTCGAGAGCGCGATGGAGATCGACGTCACGATCGGCCTGGGCGGTCCGCGCGTGCTGCCGGCCGGCCAGACCGGCCTGTACGGCATTTCGCTGCAGAGCCTGACCAACGTCGACACGCCCTACGTGCACTTCGCGTTCGGCGCGCCGGAGATCGGCGACAACGCCGAGGTCTACAACCTGCCGTTCCTGACCTTCAACTCGAACGTCCGCGGCGAGCCCGACGAGCAGCGCGAGGACGTCGCCTGGGCCAGCCTCGATTCCGAAGTCAACGACAACGGCTGGATGCTTGCCTCGGGCTATGCCTTCGACGTCGTTGCCGGCGGCTACGTCGGCATGAGCTTCACCGTCGCCACCTACCCGGGCCTGAAGGCGCTCGCCGACCGCGACTTCGAAGGCTTCAAGCGCGCCATCTACGACGCCCGGCCCGACCTGGCCAAGATCGACCGCTTCGGCGCGGGCGTCGAGTCGCTGACCGGCGCGTACGAGGAGCTGAAGGACATCTTCGAGAACCCGCTGCTCGACGTGCCCGACCACTGCGCGCAGTTCTTCATGCCGTTCCGCTTCAACGTCGTGGCCGCAGCCACGCCGATGACGCGGGCCGAGTTCGTCACCGAGCAGAGCAACGTCGCGAAGAGCCTGCGCGACGCGATCCTGGCCGACGACACCGCCAACGCGGCGTTGGTCAACCTGGCCGCCGACGAGGCGACCTGGGTCGCGGCCTACCTCGCGGCCCTCGAGGACAGCGGCCTGCTTCGGCCCGAGGACGAAGCGCCGCCGATCCGGCGCGACCCGAAGGTGGTCTCGGTGCTGGGCGTGCTGGCCAGCGGCGTGCTCGTCGGCCCGGCCGGCAACACCTTCCAGAGCCCGTCCAGCCTGGTCGCCTTCTTCGCCAAGGTGCACGAGTGGTACGGCGACACGCCCGGCCAGATGGCCGCGCTGGCCGGCTACGACACGCGTTATTCCGACGAGTGCGGCGAGTACGACATCCCGATTCCGGCGCTGCCGCACTTCGAGGACTACGACCTCGGCCTGTCGCACCAGACCTACTTCCAGGCCTTCAACGTCTTCTCGCCGTGGCTCGGCTTCGATCCGAACGTCGCCCTTCCCGACTTTGCCTCGGTGGCGGCCGACAGCGACATCACGCCGCTCGCCCTGCAGGCCTTGTTCGAGGCGGCTGCCCAGGCGCAGGGGGCGGCATCGATCAGTGGGCCGCAAGGCTACGGCGGCGAGCAATACGTTCCGGCCGGTGTCGCGCTGCCCTACACGATTCGCTTCAAGAACCCGGCGGAGGCGACCACCAGTGCCGCCGAGGTGCGCATCGTCACGGAGCTCGACCCGTCCCTGAGCGCGCGCAGCTTCAGGCTCGGCGACATCAAGATCGGCGGCATCAACATCACCCTGCCGAAGGATCGCGCAGTCTTCCAGGGCGAGTTCGACTTCCGCCAGTCGCTCGGCTTCATCGTTCGCGTGTCGGCCGGCATCGACACCACGACCGGCACCGCCAGCTGGGTGCTGCAGGCGATCGACCCGGAGACCGGCGAGGTGCTGCAGGACGCGACCCGCGGCCTGCTGCCGCCCGACAACGCCCAGGGCCAGGGCTCGGGCTTCGTCAGCTACACCGTGGCCAGCGGGTTCGGCGCACAGAGCGGCTCGCAGATCAATGCGACCGCCAGCGTGCTGCTCAGCAACCAGGCGCCGGTCGAGACCAACACCGTGACCGTGCGGCTCGACGCGAGCCCGCCGGTCACCACCGTCACCGTCAGCCAGGTGGTGGCGGGCGGCGGCGACTACCTGGTGAGCTGGCAGGCTGCCGAGGAGCCGGGCGGCTCGGGCGTGCGCCATACCACGGTCTACGTTCGCACCGACGGCGGCGACTGGACGATCTGGCAGCGGCAGACCACCGAAAGCTCCGCCATCTATTCCGGTCCTGCCGGGCACGTGGTCGATTTCATGGCGCTGTCGACCGACAACGCCGGCAACCGCGAGCTGCCGCCCGTCAACGGCGTGCCCGACGACGGCTCGACCACCAACCTGGGCAGCACGCCGAGCGTCGGCGGGACGACGATCGACGTCGGCCAGCCGCCGACGCCGAGCGCCACGCCGTCGACCAATCCCCTGTTCCGACAGGCCGAGCTCGGCGTGCCGTCGCTCGCCTCCAGCCAGCCGTCGCAGTTCGTCAACGTTCTCGCGCCCTTCGTCGGCGCCGCGTTCGGCACCGGCGTCACGCAGAGCTTTGCCGGCATCGGACCGCTGGCGATCGTCGAGCGGCCCGACGGCACGTTCATCGTCTCCGGCGGCAGCAACCGCGGCGAGCTCTACCTGTTCGACCAGGACGGCGGGCGGGCTCTCGCGCCGTTCGCGCAGCTCGACGCGCCCATCTACGACCTGGCCTACGACGCCGTCGGCGGGCTGTGGGCCACCTCGGGCGGCGGCGCGCTGCTCGAGCTCGACGCCGCCACCCTGCAGATCGTCAACCGCTACGGCGACAGCATCACCCAGTCGCTTGCCTTCGACGCCGCCCGCAACCTGTTCTACGTGTCGTCGGGCTCGGGGATCGAGCGCTTCGACCCGGTCAGGCGCACCTTCAGCCACTTCAGCGACATGCGGGTCGACGATCTCGCGGTCGCGCCGGATGGCACGCTGTGGGCCAGCCGCTGGCCGCAGCGCGGCGAACTGCTCAGCTTCGACAGCCGCGGCCGCGCCCAGGCGCAGGTGCGGTTCGACGCCGGTCTCGACTCGATCGTCTTCGGCAAGCCGGGCACGCAGTTCGAGAACCTGCTGTTCGCGACCAGCCGGCGCCAGGTCGGCGAGGCCGGCGCCAGCCTCTACATGGTCGACCTGGTCACCCTGCGCAGCGTCGAGCTGGCGCGCGGTGGGCCCGGAGCCGAGCAGCTGATCGCCACCACCGACGGCCGCCTGCTGGTCGCCAACGGCGACCAGGTCGACGTCATCGCGCCGCTGGTGGCGCCCAAGGTGCTGCGCGTCACGCCGGCCGACGGCGCCTTCGTGCCTCTGCCGATGGGCGAGATCAGCATCGTCTTCGATCACGACATGCTGGCCTCGAGCCCCAGCGCAGTCGACTCGGTCACAAACGTTGCCAACTACACGCTGACGCGCGACGGCGTGGTCGTCGCCATCCGCAGCATCCGCTACGACGCCGAGACGCACGCGGTGACGCTTCGCATCGACACCCTCGAGCCGGGCGAGATCGAGATCACCGTCAGGCACGGCGTGCGCAGCGCCGAAGGGCTGGTGCTGGTCGACGACTTCCACAGCGCCTTCCTGGCTATCAGCGACTTCTCGCCGTACGTGCGCATCGACTTCGAGGCGACCCGTTCCGACCGCCTGACCGGCACCGTCTCGTACGACCTGCGGGTCACCAACATCGCCGATTTCGACCTGCGCCCGCCGCTCCTGCTGGTGCTCGACCCGGCACGCTTCTTCGGCAACGCGCCGGCCGGCTCGACGGTCACCGGCGGGCTGTGGCTGATCGACCTGGCCGGCACCGGCGCCGGCCTGCGCCCGGGCGAGTCGTCAGTTCTGCAGACCGTGACCCTGAACAACCCGGGCGGCCAGCGCGCCGACCTGGGCACCGGCATCTATGCCTTGCCGTACGCCAACACCGCGCCGCTGATCCAGAGCGCGCCGATCACCCAGGCGGGCATCGGCGAGGCCTACCGCTACGCGATGCAGGCGATCGACCCGGACGGCGTCGGCCTGCGCTACCTGCTGCTGTCCGGCCCCGAGGGAATGGCGCTCGACGGCGCCACGGGCGTGCTCACCTGGACGCCGGCCGCGGGCAGCGCGGCCAACGCGGCGGTCGTCGTGCGCGTGTTCGACCGGCGCGGCAGCTCGGCCACCCAGGCCTTCGGCATCGACGTCGCGCGCGGCAACCATGCGCCGCAGATCGCCGGCCTGCAGCCGCAGTACACCCTGCGCGAGGGCGAGTTCCTCAGCATCCCGTTCGACGCCTTCGACGCCGACGGCCAGACGATCGGCCTGGCCGCCGACAACCTGCCGCCGGGCCTGGTGTTCGACGCGGTCGGCCGGGTCATCCAGTGGCTGCCCGACCATGGTTCGGCCGGCATCTACCGCGACCTGCGCATCCTCGCCAGCGACGGCAAGCTGACCACCCAGGCGTCGATCCAGATCACGGTGCTGCCCAGCAACGCGCCGCCCGAGCTCGATAGCGTTCCGCCGCGGGTGGTGCGCGAGGGCGACCCGATCCGCATCCAGTTCCATGCCAGCGATCTCGATGGCGACGCGATCACCTTCTCGAGCCCGAACCTGCCGTCAGGTGCGTTCCTCGACCTGAACACAGGCGCGCTCGAGTGGACGCCCGACTTCACCCAGACCGGCCACTACAGCGTGGCCATCTGGGCCAGCGACAACAAGGTCCGCTCGCAGGTGCTGCTCGACCTGACGGTCACCAACGTCAACGCCGCGCCGGTCTTCGATTCGCTGGTCGGCCTGAATGTGCTCGAAGGCGAAGCGCTCGGCTTCCGCGCCTTCGCGTTCGACCCGGACAACCCGCAGTTCGCGATTCCCGACCGCTTCGCCGACGGCACCCTCACCCCCTGGGAAACGACCGAGCCGACGGTGACCTACGTCGCCACCTCGTTGCCGGCCGGTGCCGTGTTCGACCCGGTCACGGCCCTGCTGACCTGGCGCCCGGGCTTCAACCAGGTCGGCAGCTACCTGCTCGGCTTCACCGCCACCGACGACGGCAACGGCACCGGCGTGCCGCTGACGACCACCGTCACCGTGCCGATCGTCGTCCGCAACGCGAACCGCCAGCCGCAGGTGCCGGCGCTCGGCACGCAGACGGTCCAGAAGGGCGAGACGCTCGACATCCCGATCGAGGTGATCGATCCCGACGGCAATCCGCTGACCTTGCGCTTCGACGGCCTGCCACGCTTCGGCACCTTCATCCCCTCGGGCAACGGCACCGGCGTGCTGCGCCTGGCCCCGGGCGAGCGTGACCGGGGCGACTACATCGTCACCCTGGTGGCGTCCGACGACGGCGACGGCGAGGGCACGCACGGCGTGCTGAGCGCCAGCCGCACCTTCGTCATCTCGTCCGATTCGCTGACCGAGCCGCCGCAGCTGGCGGCGATCGGCAACAAGGTCGCGGTGCTCGGCAACACGCTGCGCTTCACGGTACGCGCCACCGACCTCGACCAGGATCCGCTGCTCTTCGCCGCCACCGGCCTGCCCACCGGGGCGACGCTCACCCCGGGCGTGCAGTACGGCAGCGCCGTCTTCGAGTGGACGCCGACGGCCGGCGACCTCGGCAACCACCCGATCACCTTCAGCGTCAGCGATCCTTCGGGCGGCACCGACCAGAGCAGCATCGTGCTGGCGGTGCGCACCAGCAACGCCGCTCCGCTGCTCCTGCCGGTGGGCGACCAGAGCGTTGCCGAAGGCGACACGCTCGTGCTCGACGTCTCAGCCAGCGACGCCGACGGCGACACCCTCAGCTACAGCGCCACCAACCTGCCGCTCGGGGCGAAGATCGATCCGGCCACCGGCCGCCTGACCTGGGCCACCAACTATTTCCTGGCCGGCACCTACAGCAACATCACGGTGACGGCGTCGGACGGCGCCGCGAGCAGCAGCGACACCTTCGCGATCATCGTCACGCCGGTTAACCGGGCGCCGCTGCTGGCCGGCATCCCGCGGGTCGGCGGCCAGGAAGACCGGCTGCTCCAGTTCACGCTGGTCGGCACCGACCCCGATGGCGACGGGGTCGTCTACGCGCCGATCGGAACGCTGCCCGCGGGATCGTTCTTCGACATCGCGACCGGGCTGTTCGAGTGGATCCCCAACTTCGACCAGGCCGGCGACTACACGCTGAGCTTCACCGCCACCGACCCGAGCGGCCTGCTGGACACGCTTGCGGTGCAGGTCGGCGTCGCCGATGTCAACCGCGATCCGGTGCCGGTATTCACCAACCACCAGGCGACGCTCGGCGAGACCTTGCGCTTCACGGTGGTCGGCAGCGACCTCGACAGTAACGAGACGCTCCGCTTCGCGGCGCGCGGCCTGCCGGAAGGCTCGACCCTCGATGCCGTGACCGGCGACTTCGTCTGGACGCCAGGCCCCGGCCAGGCCGGCGACTACCTCGTCATCATCAGCATCACCGACGGCAAGTCGACGGTCGAGCGCGGCATGGCCTTGCGCGCCACCCAGCTGCCGGTCGGCCCGTCGGTCACGATCGCCCTGACGCCGAGCTTCCCCGCCGTGCCCGGGCAGCCGGTGGCGATCAACGTGCTTGCCGACGCCTTCTCGGCGATCGCCTCGCGCAGCCTGACGCTCGACGGCGCCGCGCTCGTGCTCGACGAGCACGGCCGCGCACTGTTCACCCCATCGGCGAGCGGCCTCTACCAGCTCGTCGGGACGGCGACCGACCTCGACGGCTTCAGCAGCACGACGACGATGCTGCTCAAGGTGCGCGACCCGCTCGACGTGTCGGTCCCGGTGGTGTCGCTTTCGCTGAGCCTCGATCACAGCACGATCACCGCAACCCAGGAGATTCGCGGCCGCGTCAGCGACAGCAACCTGCTGTCGTGGCAGCTCGAGATCGCGCGCGCCGGCACCGATCGGTTCGTCGTCGTCGCACAGGGCCAGAGCAACGTCGACGAAGTGCTCGCCCAGCTCGACCCGTCCGCTTACGAGGCTGGCCCCTACCTGCTGCGTCTGACCGCGACCGACGTCGCCGGGCGAAGCGCGCTCGCCGAAGTGAGCGTCGAGCTGCGCGCCGCGGCCGGCTCGGCACGCTACGTCCGCGAGGACACCGACTTCATCACCACCCTGGCCGGCCACACGCTCGACTTCACCCGGCGCGCCGACTCGCTCGCCGGCGACCGGCCGGGATCGTTCGGTGCCGGATGGAAGCTCGCCTGGCGCGACGTCGACCTGGTGACCAACCTGGCGCCGACCGGCAACGAGAGCATCGGCAACTACCCGGCGCTGGTCGACGGCACGCGCCTGTTCCTCACCCTGCCGACCGGGCAGCGGGCCGGCTACACGTTCACACCGCAAGAGGTTCGCGAGGCCGGCGTGGTGTTCCATGTGCCGCGCTGGATCGCCGATGCCGGGGTCGACTGGCAGCTCGAGTCGGCCGACCTGAAGCTGATGCGTGCCGGCGAGCGCTACTACACGCTCGACGGCAGCCAGCCCTACAACCCGGCCGCCCTGTTCGCCGAGCGCGCCCAGTACACGCTGGTCGCGCCCGACGCCACCCGTTACGAGATCGTCGCCTCGCAGGGCATCACCGGCATCGAGTACAGCGACGGCGTGCGCCTGCTGGTCACCGATTCGGGCGTGACCGCCGCCAACGGCGACATGCTCCGCTTCGTGCAGGGCTTCGGCGGCCACATCTCGGCGGTCGAGCTCGCCAACGGCGACATCTACACCTACGAATACGGCGCCGATGGTCGCCTGGCGGGGGCGCGCAACCTGAGCGCGGCGCAGTCGACCCGCTACGCCTACGACGCGGCCGGCCGCCTGACCCTGGTCTCGGCCGCTGCCGGGGGCGAGTCGATCGAGTACGCCGGCGGCACGACGGTCCGCCATCCGCTGGCCGGCGACCTCGGCGCCGCGCTGGCCTATGTCGGCGCGTCGCGCACCGGCGCCCTGGCGCCGGGCGCCACCGATCGCTACGCCTTCACGGTCCGGCAGAGCGAGATCGATTCGGCCGCCGGCAACGCGGTCCTGCTCGGCATCGTGATCGGCGCCAGCTCGGGCGATCTGGTGCCGACCCTGCCGCTGATCGACGGCCTGAACCCGGTCCTGACGCGCATCCAGGGCAACCAGGCGTTCGCTCTCTACCGCATCGAGCACGCCGGCCTGCAGCTGCTCGAGCTGGCCGGCGCCGGCAGCGGCGGCTATTCGATGCGCGTGTTCGTCGCCGGCGACGCCAACGGCGACCAGCGCGTCGACGGGCGCGATGCCGACGTGATGGCGGCCGCGCGCACCGGCGCCTACAACCCGGCCGCCGACTTCGATCTCGACGGCGACGTCGATGCCAGCGACTCGCAGCTGCTCTACGCGAACCTCGGCTACGCGCCGAACCAGGCGCCGACCGCGGGCACGACGACGCTGAAGACGCACGTCGACCTGAGCTTCGAGCGCACCCTGGCCAGCCTGCTCGCCGATCCCGAGAACGATCGCCTGTCCCTGCGCGTCATGTCGGCCACCAACGGCAGCGCCCACATCACCGGCGACGGCCGCACCCTGCTGTTCACGCCGGGCGACGACTTCGTCGGCACCGCGACCGTCACGCTGGTGGCCGACGACGGCTACTCGTCGTCCGGCCCGACCACGCTGACCATCAACGTCAGCGATGCCAAGCTGGTCTCGATCGACTTCGACCATCGCGCCGTGCGCATGCGTCCGGGCGACCAGCTGGGCCTGCACTTCGTCGGCGACTTCGAGGACGAGACCGGCGTGGTGCTGCCGGCCGACTACCTGACCCTGTCCAGCCTCGACCCCGCCATCGCGACGATCGCCGTTAGCGGCGTGGTCACGGCACGCGTCGCCGGCAACAACGAGATCCTCGCCCAGCGCGGGCCGATCTCGGCGGTGACGGTGATGACGGTCGGCTCGCCGACCACTGCAGACGAGATCTATTCGTACTACTTCGGCATCGACGCGTATCCCGACAGCCTGTCGATGACGCCGGGGACCGAGCGGCAGATGGTGATCCAGGCCGGCGAGGGCATCTACATCACCGACCCGAGCAACGGCACCCGCTATCGGATCGGCAACAGCGACATCGCCCGGATCGACGCCAACGGCAAGCTGGTGGCGCTGGCCACCGGCGATACCACGGTGACGGTGATCTACAAGTCGGCCGAGCAGGTGGTGCCGATCCACATCGTCGTGCCGCAGACCGGCACCGCCGTGATCGGCGCCGAGGGCGGGGTGGTGCAGGGCGACGGCGGCCAGCTGGTCGCGTTCGGCGAGGGCCAGCTCGCGGCCGGCGCGACCGTGACCATCACGACCCTGCAGGCCGCCGACCTGACCGTGCCGCTGCCCGACGTGATGAATTTCTCGGCCGCGTTCAACCTCAACATCACCGGCTCGGCGATCAACGGCCCGGTGCAGATGGCGGTGCCGGTCGATGCCTCGATCCCGGTCGGCGAAGAGGTCTATTTCTTCGTCGAGGTCGAGAGCGACCTCGCCGGGCTCGGCATGCAGAAGTACTGGGCCGCGGTCGACTCGGGCGTGGTCGGCGCCGACGGCTACGCGCGCAGCACCTCGCCGCCGTGGCCGGGGCTTTCGAACAACGGCAACATCCTGATCGCGCGCGCCGCCCAGCCGGTGCGCAAGCTGACGATCGACCTCTCGAATTTCTTCAACCCGGCCCTGCTGCTGATGGGCAGCACCAGCCTGATCGGCCTGATGGTCTACCTGGCCACGGTCACCTTCCCGATCGCACTGCAGGCGACCATCTTCCACATCTGGACCACCTGGGCCGGCAAGCCGCTGGACGTGGTGATCCCGGTCGACGCCGGCGCCGGCGACACGCGCATCCGCGTCACCGTGCCGACGCCGCCGCTCAACGTGCCGTCGCCGCCCACCATCGCCGGCCAGCCCACCTTCGACGCCGCCACCAGCCAGATCACGATCGACGGCTCCAACTTCGGCACCATCGGCACGGTCGTCACGTTTCGCCAGGGCGGCAAGGAGATCGACGTCGCGCCGACGGTGCTCAGCGACACGCACATCGTCGTCACCGTCCCCAACACGGTCGTGCTGGGGCTGGCAGATATCCTCGTCAGGCGCCCGAACACGCCGCCCGCGTCGATCGGCCCATCCTCGGTCTCCACCAGCCAGTGGGTCGAAGGCGGCACCTTCCGCATCTTCAATCCGGGCGGCTACACCTTCGTCGGCGGCTTCAAGTTCGACAACGCCACCTTTACCAACGGCGTTCTGGTGATGGACACCAGCCGCAAGGGCGACCCGCTTGCCGGCCCGGAGGAGGTGATCAACATCGTCGACCTCGGCCGCACCGTGCTGGCCACCGAGGCGAGTCCCGACCTGGCGCGCGCGTTCGCGCTGGTGGTCGGCGACACCCGGCCGCCCGCGGTGGTCCTGATCGACGGCGTGACGCTGCGGGCCGTGGATCAGAACGCCGCCACCCCCGGGCTCGACGTGATCGACCTGGTGTTCAACGGCGTCACGGCGGTCAATCCGAACGCGATGACCCTCGATCCGCTGGGGCGTTATCTGTACGTGTCGGCGAACCGCTCGATCTGGGTGATCGACATCAACCCGGGCTCCGACAAGCTGCACAAGGTGGTCGACGTCATCGCCATTCCGTCGGCCTTCTCGACCACCGGCCGGATCAACGACCTGGCGGTCAATTCCGACGGCACCCGGCTCTACCTGACCGCGCCGGCCACCGAGCTGTTCGGCGGCACCGTGCCGTGGACGCGGTTCGGCCGCGAGATCGGCAGGGTGCTGGTCCTCAACGTCGACGAGGCCGACCGGCCGGTGCCGACCCAGGCGCAGCCGAATCCGCCCAACCTGCGCCACTTCCGCGAGGTGATCGGCGAGCTCAACGGCGGCCTCGAGCCCTACGGCATCAAGGC
>JBDTUG010000007.1:0-33621 GCA_040007855.1 Caldimonas sp. | reverse complement strand
CGGCCTGGCGCGGCGAGAAGCGCGGCAGGGCGGCGCCGAAGCGGTCGGTGTCGTAGGGCGAGGCGCTGACCGCCATGAACTCCATTGCGCAACAGGCGGTGACGAACGGGTAGGGAAAGAGCGAGAACTTGCGCGCCCAGCCGACGAGCTCGTCCTTCCTCGTCGTGAGGTACTCGAAGGCCGCGTCCTTGCCGGCGTGGGGCCGGGAAGCGGCCGGCGGCGACGCCGGGGCGATGGGAATCGTTCGCGCCGCCATCGCTATTGCGTCACCGCCTCGATCAGGCGCGCCTTGTAGACGTAGAGCAGCAGCAGCACCAGAAGGAACAGGAAGACGAGCAGCGTGAACAGCATGAAGCCGGTGAGCGGCTGGGCGCCTAGCGCGAGGACGAACAGGAAGACGGTCTCGAGATCGAACAGGACGAAGACGATCGCCACCGCGTAGTACTTGATCGGCACGGCCTTGACGTTGACCGTGCTGACCGGCGTGGCGCCGCACTCGAACGGCATCAGCTTGATCGCCGACGCGACCGGCTTCGGGCCGAGCGCAGCGTTGAGCGCCAGCGTGACGGCCACGAAGCCGAGGATCGCGACCAGGTAGAGCAGGAAGACGGTATAGGGGTTCATGCGTGGCCGGTGACTTCACGTCGCGCGACCCGAACAGCGGCAGCGCCATGCCGGAGCAGACTAGCGCCAGGCCTCGGCACCGGGCTTGCTTCAGATCAAGACATCGCGATCGTCGGGGCTCCCCATCGCCGCGGCGAGCGGCGCGAAGCGAGCGGCGCGAAGTGAGCGGCGCGCGCGGGTCAGAAGCGATAGCGCAGCGACAGCCTGAAGACGTTGACGTTGTAGCGCGGCGGTTGCGCGCCGAGCGCCAGCAGATTCGGGATCGTCGCGGGCATGATTCCGTCGAACTGCCAGTCCTGCGAGTCGTAGTGCTCGTACCAGTAGCTGCCCGTGACCGACAGGTTGTCCCTCAGCTTGTAGGTGGCGTAGAGCTTGACGCTGTCGAGCTGGGTCGTCGCGGTCGGGAAGGGCGGCGCGGCGGCGGCGTTGTCGACCGCGACGTCGCTGCGCGAACGCGAGATCGTGAGATCGGCGCCGAGGTCGAGCCGGTTGGCCATGGCGGCATGCTTGACGCCCACGCCGATCACGTCGAAGCGGTCCTTGACCCGGCCGCTCCAGTCCGGGCCGGCGAACGCTTCGCTGCCGGACTGCCGCGAGCTGATCCACTGGCCCTGAGCGAAGGCGTGTACCTGGGTCTGCTCGGAAACAGCGACCGCCAGGTCGGCGGCAAGATTGACGCTGCGCCCCGAAGTGAGACCGACTGCCGACTTCCTGTAGTCGTCGTTCGCGTAGTCGGCGGAGACGCCGAGGGTGACCTTCTCGCCGAACGCGACGTCGGCCCGCGCCTCGGCGCTGTCGCGAACGCGGTCGGCGAGATAGAACTTGCGCTGCAGGCGGTTCTCCGCATAGCCGAACCAGATCGACGTCCCGTAAGGCGAGTTCTCCCGCCAGGCGTGGGCGAGCTTGAGCGACACCGACAGGTTGTCACGCGGCTGGGCGACGACCCGACCCCAGAGCGTCGTCTCGCGGGTCGTCACGACCTCCTGGTAGCTGCGCTCGCGATTGTCCTGCTCGGCGGCCGCGCTCCACTTCAGGTTGCCCGCGCCGCGGTAGTTGCCGGCCAGCTGGAATCGATCCTGGGTGAAGCTGAACGGCGTGTTGGTTCGCGGCGTCGGCTCGAGGATCATGTCGGTGGTGACCGCCGGGTAGCTCCCGACCGGGGTCCGGTTCTCGCGTCGATCGCGGTGGTAGCTGGCGGTCAGGCGCAGGCCCTCGAGCGGCGCCGCGCTGAGCTTGATGCCGCCGTTGAAGGTGTTGGCGGCGCCGCCCAGCGACTGCGAAGGCAGCGCCGGCACGCCTGGTGCGAGCGTGGCGTTCAAGGTCGGCGGCAGGTAGCCGGAGTCCTGTGTCATGCGGCCGATCGCGAAATCGCCGCTGGCCCGGACCGTCGGCGTGATGTCGTATCCGAGCGAGCCGACGACCTGCTGGAAGTGGTTGTCGGGCGGCAGCGCGAGCTGCCCGGTGGTGCTGCCCGGCAGGACGGGAAAGAAGGGGTTGGACCACGTCACGCCTTCGTTGCCGCTGCGGAAGATCGAGAGCTGGTAGCCCAGCGTCGCCTGCAAGCGGCGGGCGGCATACGAGACCGACGCTTCGAGCTGGTCGGTCGTCTCGTCGACCGGCGCGGCGAACTGGGATGCAGTGGAAAAGAACGATCCGGACAGAGGCTTCGTGCCATCGCGTGTGTCGCGCCGAACGCTGAAGCGATAGCTCCAGTCCTGCCCGCCGATCAGCGCAGCAGCGATGTCGAAGCGCTTGTACCTGTAGCCCAGCTCGATCGGCTGCAGCGTCGTCGCGAGCGGCATGCCGGCCGTGTTGCCCGCAGGAAACCCCGGCGGCAGCGTCAGCACGTTGCCGCCGCTGCCGAGGAAGGGAGTCGACGCGCCGTCGGTCAGATAGCGCGGCAGTTCGGCATAGCCGATGCGCAGCGAGTAGAGACCTTCGCGCCCGGCCTGCCCGAACAGACGCCGGCTTTCGAGGCCGAGGTCGGCGCCCCACAGGTCGGCGAAATAGCCGTCGTCGCCGCGCCGGCTGACCGCTCCGTCGACGACGGCATGGGCGCCGTGGCGCTGCAGGCCGGTGTAGTCGCCGAACCTGGACGATGCGCTCGAGACCTGGCCGAGGCCGACCTCGATGTTGCCGGTCGTTCCCTTGGGGTAGGGGCACGATTCGCATTTCCACCCCGAGGTGTCGACCTGGGCCGAGGCTGCACTCGTCATGCCGAGCACGCCCAGGGCGGCGAGCAGATGCAGGGAGCTGAAGATCTTCATGTTGCATCCATTCCGGTGTGTCGTGCCGCGGGCTGCATCGTTCGGCCGCGGCAGGTCAACGCATCAGCTTCGCGCCGGCGGGGTGGTTGCTGCCGTGCACCTGCGAATGGCAGTTGATGCAGCCGCCGGCGGCCAGGAAGATCGATCCGCCCGCGCTGCCGCCGGGCAAGCCGGCGCTGGTCCGGGCCGCCGAAGGGTGGTCGGCCGGGGCGTGGCACTGCTGGCACAGCAGCGGCGGGCTCTTGGTCAGCAAGGCCTTGCGCACCGAGCCGTGCGCCGAATGGCACAGCGAGCAGTCCTCGGCCACCGGCGCATGCTCCCAGAGCAGCGGCCCGCGCTTCTCGGCGTGGCAGGTGAAGCAGGTCTGGTTCAGAGTCGGCTTGATCAGCATCGCGGCGCTCGTCGAGCCGTGCGGGCTGTGGCAGTCGCTGCATCCCATCAGGCCCTGGCGCACCGGGTGAGATGACGGCTTCTGGAAGTCGGCGCGCCGCTCCCGGTGGCAGGCATAGCAGACCTCGGCCTCGCTGGCCTTGGCGAGCATCGGGTCGCCCGCCTGGTGCACCTTGTGGCAGTCGCTGCAGGCGACGCCGCCGCGCTCGTGGGCGCCGGCGTGCCAGCCGACGCGCGACGTCGACTGGTGGCAGCCGAGACACGGCTGGTTGCGCTGTTCGGCGGTGCGCGAGGGATCGGCTCGCAGGCTGTTGATCGACTCCGGCTTCTTGTTGCGCGCGTGCGTGGCGCCCGGCCCGTGGCAGGCCTCGCATTGCAGGCCGCCGGCGCCGAACGGGGCGCGCTTGTCGCCGCGATGGCCGTGCTTGCCCTTGAAGATCGCCGCCGCCGAGTAGCTCGCGCTCTCGTCGTCGTGGCACTCCAGGCAGGTGTCGGCTCCCTTTGCGGTGTACTGCGTGCCCTGTCCGACGACCGCCGGCGCCGGCGCCGCCGCGACGGCGGACGAGGCCGGCGCGCCGACCTGTGCCGGCGCGCTCACGCCCGCCGACAGGCCCGCGATCGCGAGCAGCACGTGAACCAGCTTGCTCTTCGTGTTCATCGTCGTCCACCCATGGCTGCAGGTTGCGGGACCACCCGTCGTCGACCGGTTGCTCCCGCACCGGGGCTCAAGCCTTGCCCTTCTTCTTCGACGTCGGCATTGCGACGACGAGGTTCTTGAGGGACATGAAGGGCCCGACCGGAAGCACGTTCTTGGTGACCAGCTGGGTCTTGGTGAGGTAGGGCCTGTGGGCGATGATCCTGTCGGCCTCGCCGGCGCCGATGCCGGGCAGCGTCATCAGCTCCTTGCGCTCCGCGCTGTTGATGTCGACGTAGTGCGCCACTGCCGCCGGCACGTGCCGCCGTGCCGCCGGCATCGACGCGTGAGCGGGTAGCGTCGGCCATGACGTCATGCCGGCAGACGCAGGGGCGGCAGCGGGCGCCGGGCCGGCGGCGAGGACCGGCGGCGCGGCGATCGACAGCAGCATCGCGCCAAGCAGGGTGTGCCGCATATCGCCTGTTCTCCCGTTGCGGCTCGGGCCGCAAGCCTGACGTTGCAGAAACAGAGACAACCCGGAGGCGGCGCCGGCCGGGTTGCGTGAAGGAAGCGGCGTCACGCGATCGTGCTCCGCTCTACGTGGCCGCTCGCTCAGCGGTTCTTCGAGTGCGCCGCCGCGATGTCTGCGATCCGCCCGCTGCCGTGGCAGACCAGGCAGGTCTCGTTGGTGCCGGTGAGTGCCGTGGCGCGCGACTGGTAGAACGCGCCGCCGTTGATGTTGAAGTGCGAGATCGCGTCGGCCGAGTCGTGGCAGGCCGAACACACCGTCACGGTCGGCGACGTCACGAGCGTCGTCGGCGCCGCATCGGTGCCGACACCGGTAGCCTGGTTGTAGGCGAAGCCGCTGCCGTAGTTCGTGCCTAGAGCGATGTACGGCGAATTGCTGAACGCCGCACTGTAGGTGCCCTGGCCAACGGTTCGGAAGAGCCGATTGTCGAGGGCGGCCAGCGAGGTCGGCGCGCTGTAGCCGAACGTGCCGGGCAGGTGGCAGGTCTGGCAGTCGTTGAGGATGCCCGGATACGTGACGTCCCAGAACCCCTCGTAGTCGGCCTTCGCCAGGCTGCCGGGCGGCGTTCCCGGCGTCTGAGCGGCGTGCCATACGTAGTCGTTGGACCGCTTGGCCGACCCGTGAATGGCGTGGACGAATGCGGTCGAGTCCGCCGACCAGCCGCTGCTCGTCCGGGCCGGGTTGTGACACCACGAGCAGGTCGTGGCGTCGTTGCGCTGGCCGGCGTGGAACGCGTCCTCGGTGAAGGTGCCGAGCTCCTGGTGGCAGGCGTTGCAGCGCACGTCCTCGACGATCGCGCGCCGGCCGGTGTACCCGGTAGCGACCTTCTGGACGTTCGGCGCGATCACGATCAGGCCGCCCGTGCGCTGGAAGGTAGCCGCAAAGACCGGATTGGTCGGGACGGCTATCGGGTAGTCCGACAGGTTGGTCTGCGTCAGCGGCAGCTGGCTCGTCACGTTGTACGTGTAGCCCATGCCGCCGGTCAGCATGACCGCGTTGTCGGGGACGGTGACGCCTGTGAGTATGACGGTGTAGTAGCCGCTGGCGTCAGGGCCGGTCAGTGTTCCCGCCCCCGTGCCGGTGGCGGTGCCGTCCCAGATCTTGCGCAGCCAGCCGGCGGCGTTCGCGTTGAAGTCGGCCGGCTTGGCGATGCCGTCCTGCGGCACCGCGAACACGAAGTACGCGCTCGGCGACCCCATGAAGTTGTCCCACATCTCCTTCTGGCCGGTCTTCGGATTGACGGCGGCCGTGGCGAAGTTGTTGATCGGAACGGCGACGCCGTTCTGCAGCCAGCGGAACACCATGAACGGCTGCTTGCTGCCGTTGCGGGCCACGGTCTTGACGTCGTAAGTCGGCGCGATCGCGCCCGGCGGCAGCCTGCCGACGGAAGCGCCCGACGCGATCCATGCCGCGTTGGTGTTGGCGTTGGTTCCGCCGAGGAGCAGCGAGTTGGCCGAGTTCGGCGGCGTCACCGGGAAATGGCTCAGGTTGATGTCGGCCAGCGGGAAGGTGCCGTTCGACTTGTGGCAAAGCGCGCACTGCGAATCGTCGGCGAGCGGGCCCGCCGGGTGGGCGATGCCCGTGCCGTTGATGTTCGAGACAGTCAGGCCCGCCGCGGCGTCGCGCAGCGTCACGCCGGTGCCGGTGGCGAAGTTGATGCCGTCGTGGCAGGCGCCGCACGCCAGCGCGCTCGGCACGGTCTTCCAGTTGTCGCCGTCCTTGGTCTTGGTCGTGCGCGATGCGGTTGTCGAACCGTCGTGGCACGAGGTGCAATTGCGGATGTCCTGTGGATAGGTCGGTTCGTTGAGCTTGACGCCGGCGAAGTCGTAGTTCTGGTGAACCAGCAGCTTGCTCTGGTGGACCTTGTGGATCAGGTTGGGCAGGTTGCCGACGGCGCGGCCGTCGACCACGCGAGTGCCGGCGGCCGTGAAGGTGCGGATCGCGCCGTTGCTGGCGAAGCTCGCCTCGACCTGGCCGTACTTGCGCTGCTCCGTGTGGCAGACCGCGCAGTACTGGACGTTGTTGCGGCTGCCGCCGTGAAAGCCCGCCGAATCCTCGTCCGCGCTCAGGCCCGGGATGCCGCCGAGCTTCCTGTGGCAGGCCTCGCAGTTGGTGTTGGCGACGATCTCGCGCGAGAAGTCGGCTGCGGTGGCCTTGGCGCCGGTGGCGGGTATGAAGTCGTAGATGGCGTTGACCGGGTGCTTGATCGGCACGGCCGCGACGCTCGACGTGGCTCCCGTGGGCGTGTTCGTTCCCGTGCCTGGGGCGTTGCCCGAGAGCGCGATCGTCACGCGGTGCGTCAGGGTGGCGGTATAGGTGAGGTCACCCAGGTCGGCCAGGCTGTTCGGTGCTGTCACTGTCATTGCCGCGACCTGCGCCTTGATGGCCGTGATGTCGCGGTAGAAGGTGTACTTGTAGGTGCCGTCGCCGTTGTCGACCAGCGTGCCGGTGTTGTCGGTGCTGGGACGGCTCGGCGCTGCCGCGGTCGTCGTGGTCGGTACCGTGGTGACGATGTAGCTCACCCACTTGCTCGGCGCGCCGGCGGCACCGGGAACGAGCTTGGCGAGGGCGAACGCGAGGTTCGGATAGCTGGCGACGGGGGCGGTCGCGGCCTTCGCCGTGTTGCCGAGGCCGACGACGGGCTTGCCGAAACCGTCGACCACACTGAAATTGACGACGGGCGGGCTGGCGATGGTGACGCTGGTGATCGTGACCGTCGGTTCGAGATCGGCCCAGGCCGCGGCGTTGGCGGTGATCGCGGCGGCGTTCGTCAGCGTGTTGCTGCCGACCGCCATCGATCCGCTGCCGGCGGATCCCCCGGGACCGGCCGGACCGGCCGGGCCTGCCGGTCCGGCGGCGCCATCGTTGCCGGCGGCGCCGGCGGGGCCGCTCGAGCCGCCGCCGCCGCCGCAAGCGACCAGCGTCGCCGCGAGGACGGTCGATGCCGCGAGCGCGAGCCAGCGCGAAGTGTTGTGATCGCCCATCGCCACTCTCCTCCAGAGGTGAACCATTCGAAAGTCGTCGAAGCGAGAGTCTGCTCAACGGCCGGCCGCGTTTCGTCGAGGAAGTCTAGGAGTCGGAGCTCGCCGCAGATTGATCCATGTCACGGACCCTCGTTTCCGCGATCGAGCCATGGCCGTGACAACACGGATTGCGTTGACGAAGAGATCGGTATAGACGATCGATTCCGAAAGTGGCGATGGAAGGCGCTTGTCGCGACCCGAGCGACCACGTGCACGCGTCGCGAGCGGCTCGCAAAACGCATCCGAACCGATCGATTCGGATCGCCAACTCTTGTCGCACATCAATCGACGCGCGTCCTCGTCGACGAGAATCGGCCGGCGCTTGGAGGGGCCCGGGGGATCGCGTTCGCATCTCGCACGGCCCGACAGGAACAACCGGCGCCAGGGTGAGGATGCGCATGAAATCCAGATCGATCGCAGGGGTGGCAGCGACGGCCGCCCGGCTCGTGCTGGCAGCCGCGACGGGATGGCTGCTGGCAGGCGTTCCTGTCGCGGCGTCGGCTCAGGTGACGCCGCTGGCGGCCACGGCGGCCACGGCGTCAGCGTCGGCGCCGGCCCTGAAGGACAAGTGCCTCCGCTGCCACGACGATCCGACCATGAAGGCCGAGGACGGCAAGTCGGTCGCGGTCAGCGCCGACGACTTCGCCCGTTCCGCGCACCGCAAGCTCGATTGCTCGACGTGCCACGAGGCGGCGCTCGCGGTCAAGCATCCGCAGAACCCGCTCGGAGCCGTCAAGCCGCAGGTCTGCCAGGACTGCCACAGGGACGAGTTCAAGGCGATCGCCGGCAGCATCCACGGCCGGCGCAGCTCGGGCGAGAAGGCGATCAAGGACTGCACGTCGTGCCACGACAGCCTGCACCGGGTCCTGAAGGGCGGCGACCCGGCGTCTTCGCTGTCGCCGGTCAACCAGATCAAGACCTGCGGCGGCTGTCACGAGGAGATGATGGCCAACTACGAGCGCAGCGAGCACGCGCACGCGCTCCTGAAGTCAGGCCTCGTGGCGGGCGCGCCGGCGTGCTCTAGCTGTCACGGGACGCACGACATCCACCCGAAGACCGATGCCGCGGCGACGACCAACCACGCCCACATTCCCGAGACCTGCGGCAAGTGCCACGTGCAGATCCTGCGCCAGTGGCAGGGCAGCGCGCACGGCACTCTGTGGAAGGCGCAAAGCGCCAGCGCGCCGGCAAGCGGCGTCAAGGCGACGATGGAAGGGCCGGTCTGCTCGACCTGCCACGAGCCACACGCGATCAAGCGCCCTGACACGGCCGTGGTTCGCAACCAGGTCGTCGACCGATGCGGCAACTGTCACGAAAAGGTGCTCGCATCGTTCCGCGACAGCTTCCACGGCCAGGCGACCACGCTCAAGAACACCAAAGCGGCGGTCTGCTCCGATTGCCACACGCCGCACAACAACCTGCCGGCGTCGGATCCGCGCTCGAGCATCAATCCGGCCAGCCTGGCCAAGACCTGCGGCGCGTGCCACGCCAACGTCAACGCGTCGTTCCTGAGCTTCGATCCGCACGCCAATCCGCGCGATCCGCATCGCAATCCGTACGTCTATTTCGTCTGGCTCGGCATGACGCTGCTGCTGCTCGGCGTGTTCGGCTTCTTCGGCCTGCACGACCTGCTCTGGCTGCAGCGCGCGCTGGTCGGCAAGCTGCGCGGCGAATTCGGGCCGGCGCCGGCGAAGTCCGGGCAGTACGTGCGACGCTTCAGCAAGGCGCAGGTCGTCACCCACGTCACGGTCGTGACGAGCTTCCTGCTCCTGGCGGCCACCGGTCTGCCGCTCAAGTTTGCGCAGGCGCCGTGGGCGCCGGCGCTGATGAGCGTGTTCGGCAGCGCCGAGGTGGCGAGCGTCCTGCACCGGATCGCCGCGATCGTCACTTTCGGCTATTTCGCCTGGCACCTCGGCTCCCTCGCCTACGGCTGGATCGTCAAGAAGGAACGTGGCTATTTCTGGGGACCGCGCTCGATGGTCCCGCAGCCGCGCGACCTCCTCGATCTCTGGGCGATGCTCAAGTTCTTCCTGTACATCGGGCCGCGGCCGAAGTTCGACCGCTTCACGTACTGGGAGAAGTTCGACTACATGGGCGTCTTCTGGGGCGTCGCCGTGATCGGCGTCTCGGGCCTGGTGCTGTGGTTTCCGACGCTCGCCACCCGGTTCATGCCCGGCTGGGCGCTCAACGCGGCCTGGGTCATCCACAGCGACGAGGCGCTCCTGGCGACCGGATTCATCTTCCTGTTCCACTTCTTCCACACCCACATGCGGCCCGAATCGTTTCCGATGGATACCGTGGTGTTCACCGGTCGCATGCCGCTGGCGACGCTCGAGGAGGAGCGGCCGCTCGAGTATGCGCGGCTGGTCGCCGACGGCAAGCTCGACGAGCGGCTGACACCGGCGCCGACCAGGGGCGAATTCAACGTCGCCTACGTGTTCGGCTTTGCCGCGGTGCTGATCGGCATCATGCTTGCGGTCTTCATATTCTGGGCGCTGCTCGGAGGCTTTTCGCATTGACAGGGCGCCGGTTCGTCACCCGCGGGCGCATGCGTCCATCGCTGGAGCAAGTCAAATGATCCGCAGCTTCTTTTCGGTCGTCACCCGTCACTGGGTCAGCTTGATCGGCGTTGTCATCGCGCTCATCAGCGTGGTCGTGATCGTCATGCTGTTCGGGATGGAGCTGACCGGCTTCCACGGCGGCCCATACCTCGGCATCCTGACCTACCTCATCCTGCCGGCGGTGGTCGTCCTCGGTCTGCTGATGATCCCGCTGGGCGTCTGGCTCAAGCGCAGGAGCGAGGCCGCCGCGTTGCGCCGCCACGACGCAGCACCGCCCGGCCTTCCGGTCATCGACCTCAACGACAACCGCACCCGGGGTGTCCTGCTGGCCAGCGTCGTGGTCGGCATGATTGGCGTGGTGGTGGTCGCGGGCGCGACTTACAAGGGGGTCGAAGTGATGGAGTCGGTCGCCTTCTGCGGCACCGTGTGCCATACCGTGATGGAGCCCCAGCACACGGCGTTCCAGCGCTCCTCGCACAGCAAGCTGCGCTGCGCCGACTGCCACATCGGCCCCGGCGCCGACTGGTTCGTCAAGTCGAAGATCTCCGGCTCCTGGCAACTGGTGTCGGTCGCATTCCACCTGTATCCGACACCGATCCCGAGCCCGGTCCACAGCCTGCGCCCGGCGCGCGAAACCTGCGAACAATGCCATTGGCCGACCAGGCACGTCGGCGACAAGCTCGAGGTCAAGACGAAGTACGGCGACGACGAAGCGAACTCGCCGACCAAGACCGTGATGCTGATGAAGGTGGGCGGCCAGCAGGGCACGACGTCGGTCGGGATCCACTGGCACGTCGATCGCGGCGTCCAGGTCCGCTTCCAGACCGATCCGAGCCGGCAGAACATCTACGACGTCGAGCTGACCACCGCCGACGGCAAGGTCCGCACCTTCAAGACCGAAGAGAAGCCGGCGGGCCCGGTCGAATGGCGCTCGATGGATTGCGTCGATTGTCACAACCGGCCGTCGCACACGTTCAAGATGCCAGCGCTCGAGGTCGACAATGCGCTCGACGACGGTCGGATCGACAAGACGCTGCCGTTCATCAAGCGCGAGGCGAAGCGCGTGCTGGACGGCAAGTACGCGTCGCACGACGAGGCGCGGGCGGCCATCTCGCGCGAGTTGGACACCTTTTACAAGACGAAATATGCCGACCTCGCGACGTCGAAGGCGCCGGCCATCGCGGCGGCCGGCAAATCGGTCGGCGACATCTATGCCTGGAACGTGTTTCCGCAGATGAAAGTCACCTGGGGCACGTACAAGAGCAACCTCGGCCACGACGAGGACTCGCCGGGATGCTTCCGCTGCCACGACAAGAAGCACGTCGCAGCGGGCGGCGAGAAGATCACCGGCAGCTGCAAGACGTGTCACGCGTTGCTGGCCGACGACGAGAAGGATCCCGAGATCCTCAAGACGCTCAAGCCGTGATCCAGGTCAACGGCGGGCACGCGCACTCCGTTAGGGTCAGGTGAATCGTCGAATCGTGCGCCGTCAACAAGAGCACACGTCGGTCGAGGTTTACCTCCGCTCGCGGCGGTGCCCACAGATCCCACAATAGGTCGTCGCCTGGCGACCTTCATCCGGAGAAACTGAACATGAAACTGCCACTTGTCATCGCCGCCGTCTTCGCCACCGTCGCCTTCGCGAGCCCCGTCTTCGCGGGCCCGGCAGAAGACATCATCGCCAAGGAAAAGTGCAGCAAGTGCCACACTGCGACGACGACGAAGAAGGCGCCGTCGTGGGCTTCGGTCGCCGAGAAGTACAAGGGCAAGCCCGATGCGGTGGCGGCCATCGTCCAGATGCTCAAGACGGGCGGCAAGGACGACCACAACAAGGTCGCAGCGAGTGACGCCGATCTGAAGGCGATCGCCGCCATCGTGCTGTCTACGAAGTAGGCTTGTGAAACCGGGCGGGTCCGGTCGATCCGGACCCGCCCGGCAGTGACCGAACCGCGCCAGCAGTCGTGCCGAGCGGCGCCGTCTCATGACCGGCTCGCGAGGGGAGTTCCCGTGGAGATCAGCCTTTCGGTGCTGGTGCCCTATCCGGTCGACAGCATGTTCGACCTGATCGAACGCGCTGAGTCGTACCCGCAGTTTCTTCCCTGGTGCACGAGCGCAACGATCCTCGAGCGCAGCGACGACTGGGTCGCGGCGCGCCTCGAGTTCTCGTACCTGAAGCTGCGCTTCGGCTTCCAGACCCGAAACTCGAAGTGCCGCCCGGAGTGGCTGCGCGTGCGCCTCGTCGAAGGGCCATTCCGGCGCTTCGAGGGCAACTGGCGCCTGACGCCGCTCGGCGGCATGGGCTGCAAGGTCGAGTTCGCTCTCTCCTACGAGCTCGCGGCGAAGCTGCTCGAGCACGTCGCGTTGCCGGCCGTCGAGCACGTGTCGCGATCGATGGTCGATGCGTTCGTGCGACGCGCCGAGAAGACCCTTGCCGTCGAGACCGCGTCGGCGTCGGCCGCGACGCCCCGGGCTGCGCCCGATCCGATCAACCCCGCCGTCACCCAGCCCAGCCCATCGAGAACGCCATGACCGCACCCGAATCCGCCCTCGACGACATCGTCCGCGCAAGCCCTCTCGGACGAGGGTTGTCACCTGAACAGGTGACGGTGTTGGCCGGTCTCGTCGCCCTGCGCCGCTACGAGGCGCGCGAGGTCATCGCCGGCGAAGGGACGGTCGATGATCGCCTGGTCATCGTCGTCGACGGCGCGCTCGACGTCGTCAAGCATCTCGGGACGCCGGACGAGAGCACGCTCACCACCCTGCACGCCGGCGATCTGGCGCACGAGCTCGGCTTCCTCGACGGCACGCCGCGCTACACGACCCTGGTCGCCACCAGCGCGGCGCGCGTTCTCGTCCTCGAGCGCGGCCGGCTCGAGAGTCTGATCGAGACCCACCCGCGCATCCTCTACGCCGTCATGTGCGCGATCGTGCGAACCGTGCATTCGGTGCAGACGCGGCTGTCGGTGCAGGCGACCGAGCTGATGAACTACGTCGTCAAGCAGCACGGTCGCTACTGACCGCGGCGTCGCGGCTGGCGACGTTCGTCGCGTCATTCAGCCGAGCAGGATGGCGATGCAGAGGAGCGCCGAGAACATCACCTGGAAGCGCGCCGTGCGCGCGAGCACCGCGTTGAACGCGGGCCCGGGCGTCTCGATCCAGAAGCGACGCACCAGGCTGAACGCCATCGGCAATGCCAGAAGCGGGATCAGCAAAGCGGCGCCGGGACGCGTCGCCAGCGCGAACGGCGCCAGCAGCGCGAACGGGGCGAACAGCAGCGTCGCGTATTGCCAGCGGCTGAAGGCGCGGCCGAGGCAGACCGCCAGCGTGCGCTTGCCGACCGCGCGATCCGGATCGAGATCGCGGTAGTTGTTGACGACGAGCACCGCCGCGGCCGGCAGGCCGACGATCGTCGCGGCGACGAGCACGCCGGGGCTGACGGCGAGCGTCTGCAGGTAGTAGGTGCCGGTGACCGCGACGAGGCCGAAGAAGAGCCAGACGACGAAATCGCCGTACGGGGTGTAGGAGATCGGCCGGGGCCCTCCGGAGTACGCCATCGCCGCCGCAGCCGAGGCGACGCCGGCGACCATGATCGGCCAGCCGCCGTGCCATGCCAGCATCAGGCCGAACACGGTGGCGACCGCAAAGCAAGCGAGGGAGGCACTGCGCACCTGGCGCGGCGTCAGCAGGCCGAGGGCGGTGGCACGCGGCAGGCCGAGCCGTCCAGCGCGATCGGTGCCGCGCTTGAAATCGCTGACATCGTTGTCCAGGTTGGTCCCGGTCTGCAGAAGCAGCGCTCCCAGCATCGACAGCAGCAGCAGGACGACATCGATGTGACCGGTTTCGGCCCAGGCCAGCGCCGAGCCCACCACCACCGGGGTGACGCTGATCGTCAGCGTGTGCGGACGCGCGGCCATCGCCCAGGCTCGCAGTACCCCGGGCTTCGGGCCGATGTGCGACGCCGTGGCCGGCGCGGAACTCTCTTGCGTGGGCATGGTCCTTCCTCCAACGAGTCAGCACGGGCCCGGACCGCCATCCTGCCTCGGTCGGCTACTTCGCCCTTGACCTAGATCAGTCGGCCGGCCCGGCTCGTTTCATAGAGTCTCGCAGATGGGATCTGCCGCGATCAGCCTGCTGATGCTGCTGGCCGGTGCCGGCTTCGTGGC
The DNA here is from genome assembly GCA_040007855.1 of Caldimonas sp. Taxonomy (GTDB): domain Bacteria; phylum Pseudomonadota; class Gammaproteobacteria; order Burkholderiales; family Burkholderiaceae_C; genus Schlegelella_A. The sequence goes on along the minus strand of JBDTUG010000007.1, from coordinate 19,430 downwards.
GCTTGCCTGGCGCAAGCTCCGTCTCGTGCTGGCGCTGCAGGCAGAAAGCCGTTGGGATGCGCCGTGGCGTCGGCTGCGCAGCGTGCTCGTGAACGGTCTCTTCCAGCGCCGCATGGTGCGGCGCGAGTGGCGGCCCGGGGTGATGCACGCCGTGATCTTCCTCGGCTTCATGTCGCTGCTGCTGAGGAAGCTCCAGCTCATCGCGATCGGCTACCGCGAATCGGCGTCGTTCCCCGACCCGTTCGGCGGGCCGTTCGCCGCGTTCAAGGACGGGGTCGAGCTGGCGGTCGTCATGGCGGTGCTCTATGCGCTCTACCGCCGATTTGTCAGCCGGCCGGCGCGGCTCGAGCGCAACCGTGAAGCCGTCGTCGTGCTCGCGCTGATCCTCGCGATCATGGTCACCGACTTCGCTTTCGACGGCTTTCGCTTCGCCCTCTACGCTGATCTGGACCCGGCGATCGCGCATGAGCGTTCGTTCGCTTTCGGCGGCCGCGCGCTCGCCACGGCATTCTCCGGGCTCGGCCCCGCGGCGCTCCAGGCCGGCTACGTGATCTCGTACTGGACCCAGATGGTCGTGGTGTTTTCCTTTCTCGTCCTCCTCCCCACCGGCGAGCATTTCCACATCGTCACCGCGCTGCCAACCCTTTACTTCCGCCGCGGCCGGCCCGGTCATCGCGTTCCCGGGGTCGACGTCGACAAGCTGATGGCGGCGACCGACGAAGCCGACATGCACGCTGGCGTGCGAACTGCGCTGGACCTCACCTGGAAGGACGGCCTCGATGCTTTCACCTGCACCGAGTGCGGCCGCTGCAAGGACGCCTGCCCGACCCACCTCACCGGCAAGCCGCTGTCGCTGAAGGCGGTGCACGACAGCGTCAAGCACCACCTGCTGGCGAGCGCCGACCTGATCGTCGCGGGCGACCCGCAGGGTCAGCTGCCGGCGCTCATCGGCGCTGTCATCGGCACCGAGACGCTCTGGGCCTGCACGACTTGCGGCTACTGCGAGGCCGCGTGTCCGATCGAGCTCGAGCACCTCGACAAGTTTTTCCGCATGCGCCAGCACCAGGTGATGATCGCCGGCGAATTCCCGCACCAGCTCAAACGCGTCTTCGAGGCCTACGAATCGCAGGGCAACCCGTGGGGGCTTGCTGCCGGCGAGCGCGGCCACTGGGCGCACGACCTCGACGTCCCGCTGGTCGCCAGCGCCGCCGACATGGCCGGACTCGACTGCCTGTTCTACGTCGGCTCGGCGATGTCGTTCGATCCGCGCGGCCAGAAGATCGCGCGCGCATTCGTCCGCATCCTGCAGCGCGCGCAGGTGCGCTTCGGCATCCTCGGTGCGCGCGAAGGGTCGACCGGCGAGTGCGTCCGCCGCGTCGGCAACGAGGTGCTCTTCAAGCAGCTCGCGACGACGCTGGCGGGGACTCTCCGCGAGCTAGGCGTCAAGCGAATCGTCACGTGCGACCCCCATGCGCTGAATTCGCTGCGCAACGAGTACCCCGAGTTCGGTGCCGAGTTCGAGGTGATTCACCACACCGCGCTGATCGCCGAGCTGCTGGATGCCGGTCGCATCGAGGTCGACGCATCGCTCGAGCGCGTGATCTATCACGATCCCTGCTATCTAGGTCGTCACAACGGCGAGTACGACGCCCCGCGGGCGATTCTCGCCCGCCTGAGCCGTGACGTCCCGCTCGAGTTCGCACTGTCCCGGCAGAAATCGATGTGCTGCGGCGCCGGCGGTGGACGAATGTGGATGGACGAGACGATCGGCACGCGCATCAACATTGCCCGGGTCGAGCAGGCGCTCGAAACGTCGCCGCGAACGATCGCGACCGCGTGTCCCTACTGCGCGGTGATGATCGGCGACGGGCTGGCCGCGGTCGAAGGTGCTGGCGCGACGACGTCGAGGGACATCGCCGAGCTGGTCGCCGACGCGATGCTCCCCCGATCGGTGCCGGCGACGGCCGTCGCGTCGGCGCCGGCCGGCTGACGCGCGCGCGGCGACGCGCAGCGCTCGACCAGGTACAGGATCGACTGGTAGGGAAAGCCGGCTTGCTCCGAGAGGCCGATCTCGCAGGTGCGACTGGTCGAATAGCCGCTCTCGCAGCCCGTGGGGAGCGATGCCTTGAGCAGACGCAGCGCATGTTCGTTGAGCTCGGGCCGGATGAAGCCGCGGTCGCCGGCGAAGCCGCAGCACTGCACGTCCTCGCTCGTCACGACGTCGTCGCTGCAGCGGCGCGCCACCGCCATCAGCTTGTCGACACCGCCCATCTTGCGAACACTGCAGACCGGGTGGATGGCGACGGCCTCGGGCTGCGCCGTGATCGTGACGCGCGGCAGGACGCTGTCGTGGACGAAATCGATGCTGTCCTGGACTGAGAGGCGGCCGGCCAGGTACTTCTTCATGCGGTACGCGCACGGGCTGGTGTCGAAGACGATCGGAAGGCGTCCGCCTTCGCTCGCCGCGACGAGGGCCGCCTCGAGCTCGGCCGATTTCGCGTTCGCCGCGTCGACGAGGCCCTTGCTCTCGAACGGCTGGCCGCAGCACAAGCCGTCGAGGCCGGCGGGATGGACGACGTCGAAGCCGGCGCGAGCGAACAGCCGCTCGGCGACGACCGGCAGCATCTCGACGCCGTCGTCGCCGCGTTGCGATCCCATGTTGCGGGCGGCACAGCTCGCGAAGTAGACGATCCGCTCGGCGCCGGTGGCGGCGTGCGCTCGCGGCACGAAGCGGGTCGGCCGGGCCAGCGCCGGCGACCACTTCGGCAGGCGCCCTCCGCTCGCGTGGCGCAGGCCGTCGAGTGCGCCCTTCATGATCGTCGTGCCGACGATGCCGTGCAGCAGGTCGGCGGCGCCGAGACTCCATCGGACGCCGGCGGTGAGCGCGCCGTAGCGCTGGGCCGCCACGCCTGCGACCTGCTTGGCGAAAGGGCTCGCCTTGCGGCCGCGCAGCGCCTTGATCAGCAGGCCGGTCTCGATGCCGACCGGGCATGCCGTGGCGCACAGGCCGCAGGCGGCGCAGGTGTCGATGCCCTGATAGTCGTAGAGCTGCTTCAGCTCGCGCGTTCGCTCGCTGTCGTCGCCGGCGGCGTCGAGGCGGGAGATCTCGCGCCAGCCGACGATGCGCTGGCGTGGCGAGAGCGTGAGGCCGCGCGACGGGCACTTCGGCTCGCAGAAGCCGCACTCGATGCAGGTGTCGACAAGCGGGTCGGCAGCGGGCAGCGGCTTCAGGTTCTTCAGATGCGACTTCGGATCGTCGTTGAGGATCACGCCCGGGTTGAGCAACCCTTGCGGATCGATCAGCGCCTTGATGCGCTGCATTGCCGCGAACGCCTCGGCGCCCCATTCCATCTCGACGAAGGGCGCCATGTTGCGGCCGGTGCCGTGCTCGGCCTTGAGCGAGCCGTCGAACTCGTGCACGACCATCGCGCACAGCTCGTCCATGAAGCGACCGTAGCGCTCGACCTCGCTCGCCTGGCCGAAGTCCTGGGTGAAGACGAAGTGGAGGTTTCCTTCGAGCGCGTGGCCGTAGATGATCGCCCGGTCGTAGCCGTGACGCTGCAGCAAACGCTGCAATTCGAGCGTCGCTTCGGCGAGCCGCTCGACCGGGAATGCGACGTCCTCGATGATGACCGTCGTGCCGGTGGGGCGCACCGCGCCGATCGCCGGGAACATGCCCTTTCGAACGTTCCATAGGGTCGCCGCTTCGCTCGCGTCGGCGGTGAAGCGGAGCGGCGTTGCGAGCGGGATCGAATCCAGCGCTGCGGCAATGGCGTCGATCTTGACGCCGAGCGCCGCTGCGGTCGCGGCGCGCGTCTCGACCAGGAGCCCGGCGCCGTGCGGCGGCAGGGCGCGCAGCGAATCGGGCATTCCGGGCTTGTCCTGTACCGAGCGCAGCGAGGCGCGGTCGAGCAGCTCGACCGCGGCGACCGGTGTCTGCTTGAGCCGGGTGACGGCGACGCACGCGGTCTCGAGCTCGTCGAAGAGGATCAGGGCGCTCGCCTTGTGGGCGTGCTCTTCGACTGTCAGGTAGGTGATCTCGCTGATGAAGCCGAGCGTGCCTTCCGAGCCGATCATCAGGTGCGCCAGGATGTCGACCGGGTCGGTGAACTCGACCAGCGCGTTCAGGCTGTAGCCGGTCGTGTTCTTTAGCCTGAACTTGTGCCGGATCCGGTCGGCGAGAGTCGCGTTGGTGCGGGTCTCCCGGCCGAGCTCGGCGAGACCCTCGACGAGCTCTGGCCGGCGCAGCGAGAAATCGGCGCGGCTCGCCGGGTCGCGCGTGTCGAGCACCGTGCCGTCGGCCAGGACGATGCGCATGCCGACGAGCGTGTGGTAGCTGTTCTGCGCCGTGCCGCAGCACATGCCGCTGGCGTTGTTGGCGGCGATGCCGCCGATCATCGCGGCGTCGATCGAGGCCGGATCCGGGCCGATCTTTCGTCCGAGCGGTGCGAGCCGCCGGTTGGCGATGGCGCCGATGACACCGGGTTGCAACGTGATCGAGCCTGCGTCGGCGGCGACGACGACCTGACGCCAGCCGTCGCCGAGCATCATCAGCACCGAGTCACTGACCGCCTGTCCCGACAAGCTGGTGCCGGCGGCGCGGAAGGTCACGGGCGCGCGCCGCTGGGCGCAGCAGCCCAGGACCCGGCGCACCTCGTCCTCGTTGTCGACGACCACGACGAGCTGAGGCACGAGGCGATAGAAGCTCGCGTCCGTTCCCCAGGCGAGGAGGCGCAAGGGGTCGGTGATGAGCCTCGCGGCCGGGATGAAGGCGGCGAGATCCTGATGGAGGTCGCGGTACGGAGCGGGCAGCATGGGGCAATCTAGGGGGGGCGGCTCGCGATCGGCTTGATGTGGATCAGGGTGCGACACGCGTCGCGCCGATAACTGCGGATGACACGCGTGCGGCCGTTTCGGCGCGACAGGACGCGAAAGCGAAACCCTGGTTGCACCAAAACGGCGCACGTTCGATCGGGCAGGCGAAACCGGCGTCTGTGCGGCACCGAAGAGACGTCGTCGGGAACGCTTCATACGCTCCGCGCCAACGTCACAACGCTTCGCACATCGCGAACGCGGCGCTGATGACGGGATCGACTGCGATCCGGCATCGAGGAGAGCGCATGCACGACCTGTCCACGAAGGCCGCGGCCGGTATGCGGCTCGTCGAACCCTTTTCGCGCCGACGCGCACCGGACGGCCGAGACCCTGGCCGCGGAAGCCTTCGTCTTCGGGCCGGTTCGCGCGGCCGGATCGAAAGTGCCCTGTTCGACTTGCAAGAAGCGCGAGATCTGCCTTCCGGTCGATCTCGCTCGCGACGAGATGGAGATCATCGATCGGCGCATGGTCGCCCATCTCAAGAAGGTGGCGCGCGGAGAAACCTTGTTCCGTGCGGGTGACCGGTTCGATTCCGTGTTCGCGGCTTGGACCGGTTTCTTCAAGACCGTCATCGGCTCGAATCCAGGACGCGAGCAGGTCACCGGCTTTCAGATGTGCGGCGATCTGCTCGGTCTCGGGGGCATCGACACCGGTCGCCTCAAGGTTGACGCGATCGCGCTCGAGAACTCGCAGGTCTGCGTGGTTCCCCTGAAGGCGCGTGGCTTCTCGTCGAGTTCGGTGCTGTCGCGAATGAGTCGCGAGGAGATCGGCAGCTATCTTGGGTTGAAGCTCGAAACGGTGAGCCGCACGTTCTCGAAGTTCCAGGAGAGCGGCCTGCTCTTCGTGCAGCAGCGCCAGATCCAGATCACCGATCCCGTCGGTCTACAGAATCTGCTCGCTGACGCCGCTGTCTAGCTGGCGGTCCGTCTTGGGTACCGATCTGTGAAAGGATGCCGTTCAAATGCTGGCTGCATGCGGCCTCGGTCAGCTCCGCATAGTTCACACGCAGTTTTCCTTTTGCCGTCCCCTGGGCAACGGCCAAGTATGTCAGCCCAAGCCATTGGCAGTAGATGACGATAGCCGCCGCCTTAGCGTCCACGCGCTGCAGTTCCTTGCGCCGGATAGCGTGCTCAAGACATTCCTCGATTGCCGCTCGCGCGGATTCGATCCGGAGACTCACCTGGCGGATAAGCGCGTCCGATAGGTGGCGGTCGCGGCCGGGCAGGTAGAACCACGAGAGTTTCTCGAAGTACTCGGGATGCTCTAAGAAGAAGCTCATGTACGCGTGGGCCATGGCGGGCAGATTGACCAACACGCTACTCCCAGGATCGAATGCATCGTGGATACGGTCTGACAGCATCTGGGCGTCGGCGAGGATGATCGCCGAGTAGACATTGACCTTGCTGGAGAAGTACTTATACAGCGTGGCCTTCGACAGGTCCGCCGCCTCTGCGATGGCCTCCATGCTGACCTGCGCATACGGCTGAGAGAGGAACATGGCCTTGCCAATCACCATGATTTCCTGGCGCCGTCTTGCGACACGGCGATCGCGCCGCGCCGGATTGATGGCCATTTCACCGCCTCTCTTTAGTTCGAAGCGGGCAATCCTACCGCGAGCAAGGGACGTGAATGCCGCGGATTTCAGCCCAATATTTCATGTCGCGGAATCTTCGACGACGAGCATGCGTCGGTTCGGAAGGGCGACGAAATTCGCCTCGTCCGCGCGCAAGTCGCCCATGTAGTTAGACGAGAACATGGCCGCCCTGAGGTCCTCCAGGCTGGAAAACCAGATCTCCACGATGCCGTCCACTTCGCGCCCGCCGACCCGCGTTTCTGGGACGCAGTGGTTTTGCACGTAACCCTTAAAGTATTTCGACACTTCGACGATCGTCTTGACGAGGGGCGCGTGACTCCCGAACCAATAGTCGGAGAATTCCTCCGGCGTCGTGCCTTCCTTGCGGCGAAGCAACGACATGAACTTAACCGGTCCGAAGCCGCGGTCCAGCACCGCAAATTCGCGCGCGCGGACGAAGGTGGTCGTTTCCGGATCGAGGACCTCGCGCAAGCCCTCGGCACTGCCGGCGGCATCGCCCACCACGATCTCGATGCCGTCGAACTCCGGCCGCGTGTAGACCTCGGGCGGGTTCTGATCGACCACGTTGCGCAACAGCCCGCTTCGCCCAGAGCCCGCTGCCCGCCATGTGTCGACGAAGCGCTCGTGCGTCACGGGGGCGTGGCGGCGGAGGAGCGCAAAGCTCCTCGTCCTGCGGTCGCTATTGCTAGCCAAGGTAGGCGGCGGCCACGCGGGGGTCGCCCGCGAGTTCCTTGCTCGACCCCGACATGAGGATCTGCCCGGTCTCGATGACGTAGGCACGATCCGAAACGCGCAACGCCATGGAGGCGTTTTGCTCGACCAGGAACACGGTCGTGCCGCGGCGCCGGATACCGACGATCACCTCGAAGATGCGCGATACCATCTTCGGCGCGAGACCCATCGAGGGCTCGTCCAGGAGGAGTAACTTCGGCCGTGCCATGAGCGCGCGCCCAATCGCCAGCATCTGCTGCTCACCGCCCGAGAGCGTCTCGGCCAGTTGCGTGCGGCGCTCTTCGAGGATGGGGAAAGTTTCGAAGACCGCCTTCAATTCGCCCGGCAGGTCGGCCTGGCGATGGCGAGAGTAGGCTCCCATCAGCAGGTTCTCTTCGACGGACATTTCCCGGAAAACGCGCCTTCCCTCGGGCACCTGCGAGATGCCAGTGCGCACGATCCCCGCGGGTGGGAGCTTCGTCAGCTCGTGGTCGCCGAACTTGATCGACCCGCGGCCGCAGGGCAGAAGACCCGACAGCGTCTTCATCAGCGTGGTCTTGCCCGCGCCATTCGCGCCGATCAGGGCCACGATCTCCCCCTCGGCCACCACTAACGACAGGTCTCGCAGGACCGGAGCGGCGCTGTATGAGACTGTGATGGCGTCGACGGTCAACATTGGGTCAGCCCGCGTCGCCCAGGTAGGCCTGCCGGACGTGGGCGTCGCCCTGGATCTCCTCCGGCTTACCGTCGGCGATCTTGATGCCGTGGTCCATGACGACAATCCGGTCGGACACCCGCATCACGAGGTGCATGTTGTGCTCGATAAGCAGAATAGTGACGCCGCTCTCCCGGACCTTGCGCGCGAGATCGAGGATGTCCTCCACCTCCGCCGGCGTCATGCCCGCCGTTGGCTCGTCCAGCAGCAGCAGGCATGCGCCGGTAGCGAGCGCGCGGGCGATCTCCAGGCGGCGCTGGGCGCCGTAGGAGAGCTGCGAGGCCGGCTCGTCCATCCGATCCCTGAGGCCTACCGCCTCGATCAATGTGACGATACGCGCGCTGTCCTGACGCTCGCGCCGCCGCGCGGTTGGGCTGCGGAAAATGGCGCCTGCGAGCGTCACCGGTGAATGGCACTGGCAGGCCACCTGCATGTTCCCTTCCACTGTCATGTCGCGGAAGAGCTCCAGGTTCTGAAAAGTCCGAGCCACTCCGATGCGCGCGATCTGATGCGGCACCATGCCGCGAAGTTCGCGGCCCCCAAAGCGGATGCTCCCCCGGTCGGCCGAGTAGAAGCCCGTGATCATGTTGAACACGGAGGTTTTGCCCGCTCCGTTGGGCCCGATCAGGCTCACGATCTCGCCTTCGGCCACGCCGAAGCCGACGTCCGACACCGCGGTGACGCCCGCGAACTTCTTCGCCAGCCCGCTGACGTCGAGCATCATGGCTTTTTTCGCCGCCATCGACCGACCAGCAACTGCGCCGAACCGAGGAGCCCGCGCGGCATGAAGACCATAAGGACCATGAGGACCAGCCCGAAGATCAGCATGTTGTAGTCCTTGAGGACCAGCAGCGACTCGCGCAGGTAGACGATGATGGCCGCGCCTATGAGGGGGCCCAGCAACGTGCCCATGCCGCCCACCACGACGATGAGTAGGAAGTTGATGGACTCACCCAAGTGGAAGGCGTCCGGCGCGATGTACCGGTTGAGGTGCGCGTAGAGAGCGCCGGCCACCCCCGCGTAGGCGGTGCTGAAGACGAACGCCTGAATCTTGGTGCGCCGCACGTCGATGCCCATGCCGGCGGCGGCCTTCGCGCTATCCCGAACGGCGATGAACCGCGTGCCGTAGTGCGACTTCAGCAGGTTGGCGTAGAGCAGAAAGGCCACCGCGGTGAAGGCGAGCATGAGGTAGAACTTGTCGACGGCGGTGTTGAAGGTGATTCCGAACGCCCCGGGGTTCGGGATGCGGGAGATGCCGGCCGGACCGCCGGTCACCTGCTCCCAGTTGACCAGCAGCATCTTGACGATTTCGCCGAAACCGATGGTAGCCATGGCGAGGTAGGCACCTTCCAGCTTGAGGCTGGGGATTCCAACCAGCAGGCCCAGCACGATGCACATGGCAATGGCGGCGACGATGCCGATGGCAAATGGCGCGCCGAGCTGCAGCGTCAGGAGGGCGGAGGTGTACGCGCCCACGGCGAAGTACGCCGCGTGACCGAGCGAGATCTGCCCGGTGTAGCCGAAGACGAGGTTGAGACCCATGGCCACGATCGCGTAGATGCCGACCTGGGACAGGACATGCAGGGCGTATGGATTAGCGCCGAACTGCGGAACCGCGGCCAACGCCAGCAGGATGCACGCGAACCAGGCGATCTGCTTCGCTGTCATGCTCGTGACCTAGACGCGCGTCTGGACCGGCTTGAGCAGCAGGCCAGTCGGGCGGAACTGGAGGAAGATGAGCAGCAGCGCGAAAGCCACTACATCCTTATAAACGGAAGAGACAAAGGCGATGACGAGGCTTTCCGCCAGACCCAGCAGGAATCCGCCGACGATGGCGCCGCGGATGGATCCGAGCCCGCCGATGATCGCAGCGGTGAAGCCCTTCAGCACGAACGTCGCACCCATGGTCGGGTAGGCGAAGGACATGGCGCCGATCAGCAGGCCCCCGACCGCGCAGATTCCCGCGCTCACACCGAAGGTCCAGGAATCCGCCGCCGGGAGACTGACGCCCATCAGCGCGGCTGTTTCGCGATCCTGCGCGGCGGCGCGCAGCCCGCGGCCGGTCCAGGTGCCCTGCAGGAACAGGTTCAGCGCGGCCATGAGCGCCACGGCCACGCCCGTCACCCAGAAGTATTCGCCGGGCACGACCACGCCCGCGAAGCGGACCGACGCGGACTCGAACACCTTCGGGAACGGCAGGGCCTGCGCGCCCCAGACCAGCATCGCTGCGTTCTGCAAGAAGATGCTGGTGCCGATCGTGCTGCAGATGATGAGGATGTGGAGGCGGCCAGGGTGCCCCGCATTGCCGCGGAACAGGGGCCGGTACGCGATCTTTTCGAACAGCACGCCGATCATCGAGACGGCGACCGCCGTCGCGATGACGGCAGCCCAGAAGGGCAGACCGAACGCGGACGTGAAAGTGATGCCGAAGTAGGCGCCCAACATGAACAACTCGCCGGTGGCGAAGTTGATTTGGTTGAGTGCCCGCACCGTCATACTGAATGCGAGCGCCACCAGCGCGTACACGCTGCCGATGGCGAGGCCGGTGGCCGTCTGCTGGATTGCCTCGAGCACCGTCTGCCTTACTTACGGCCAGGCACCGCGCTACTCCGCGCCCGTTACTCGGAACGCCAGACGGTTTCGGGTTTGCCGCCCTTGATCTGCACCACGATTCCGCCCACGCCCATCTCGCCGTTGGGTGTGCCTGTCTTGCGGCCGGTCACCCCGGAATAGTCTTTGATCGACTTGAGATAGGCGACGACCTTCTGGCGATCCGGACCGACCTTCTCGATGGCCTGCGAGAGCAGGTTGATGGCGTCGAATCCGAGGCCAGCGACGGGGTCAGGGTCTCTCTTGTAGGTTTCGCGCCACTTCTTGACAAAGGCTTGGACGTGCGGCGAGGTGTCCGATGTGGAGAAGTAACTCACCACGTTGACGCCCTCAGCGGCGGCGCCGGTAAGCTCCAGGAAGTTACCTTGCAGCACGCCTGAGCTGGCGAAGATCGGAATGTCCAAGCCCAGCTTCTTCGCCTGCGCGACGATCCGCGCGCCCTGCACGTAGAAGCCCCAGAGCACCAAACCGTTCGCCCCAGACGTCTTGATCTTGTTGATCTGACTGCTGAAGTCCTGGTCGTCATTATTAAAGGATTCCGCAGTAACGGCCTTCAACCCCAACTTGCTCAGCGCGGCGACGGCCGAATCCCGTCCGCCCCTGCCGTAGTCGGTGCTGTCGCTGAGGATCGCCAGTTTGTCGGCCTTACGCGTCTTGACCGCGTAGTTGATGAGGATCTCGGCGAGGATCGAATCTACCGGCGTCACCCGTAGCACGTACGGATTGTCCATCTGGGTGATCTTGGGCGCGACCCCAAGCACCAACTGCGGCACCTTCCCTTCCATCGTCACTTCGAGGGCCGACAGCGCCGTTGGGCTGTTGGGCGTGCCGATGACCGCGAGCACGTTTTCCTGGAACACGAGCTTGCGCGTCGCGTTGGCCGCCGCCGTCGGCGAGAGCTGATCGTCCTCGACTAGCAGCCGGATCTTCTGGCCGCGGATGCCGCCGTTGGCGTTAATCTCGTTCACCACCATCTGGATCGCGTCCCGCTGGGACTGGCCCGGCTGGCTGGCGGAGCCGGTGAGCGCGCTCAGCGAACCGATCTTGATTTCACCCTGCCCAAACGCGGGCATGACCGCCGCCATCGCAAGGGAAACGCCGAATACTGCGACCGCTTTGAATCTACTCAACATGGCTGCTCTCCTGGTTCGAGTGTCGATCGGAACTGCGCCTGCGAATCAAGTCGCAATTCAGGGTCTCATCGGCATCGCGGTCCGCACCGAGGTGTCGGTCGGGCCGAGGTCAATACTCAGCTTCTCGTACCCGGTGGGTGTGATGATGTACGTGTCTTCCGGCATGTTCGCGAAGGTTCCGCCGTGGTACGACGGCACCTCGACGGCGATCACCATGCCGGCGCGAATCTCGGACGTCGAACCCTCGACAAAATACGGCGGCTCGTGGATGTTTAGGCCCTCGCCGTGGCCGACCCAGCCGACCATCCGACGAGAACGTGCCTTGCGCCAAATCTCGGGCTCCTTTTCGGCCATCTTGCCGTAGGCCACGTCCCAGATCTGCCCGGCGGTGATGCCAGGTTTGAGGATTTCCTCGACCGCCATCATCGACTCACTGGCGAGCGCCGAAGCGCGCATGAACTCCGGGCCGGGATCGCCGATGCGGATGAAGCGCTGCATGTCGGAGCAGTAGCCTTTGTAGCTCGGGCCGCCGTCGAGCATGATCCAGTCGCCGTCCTTAAGGACACGGTTGCGGAACGGCTGGATTGCGTTGAGGCAACTCAGCGTGTAGTTGGCCGAATCGACGATGCCCTCGTCGATCCACATTTTCAGCGCGTCGTTGAACAGCTGCTTTTCATTCACGCCGGGGGCGGCGTCGTGGACCATCTTCGCGTAGCCCTTGGCCGTCAGGTGGTGCAGGTAGCGCATTACGCTCTGCTCCCAGGCCGACTTGACCATCCGCATCTCCCAGATGAGCGCAGTCGCGTCGACGAACTTGGTGCCAGGCATCGCAGCCTTGAGACGTTCCCACTCGTTCATCGTGAGGCCGTCCCACCACATGAATTCGCCGAACTCCATGCCGATGGTCTTGCCTGCGAGGTCGAGTTCGCGCAGCACCTCCACCAGCAGTGCCACCGGATCGGGCGCGGTGGCTGTAGGCGCCTGGGTGTCACCGCGATAGCCCACGCACCATTCGGCGTAGCCCTCGGTTTCAACGATCAGGGCGTCGCCGGACTCCAGCACCGCCGTCGTAGGTCCCTGGAGCGGAATGATGCCGATGTCGGCATAGACGTTGCGATAAGTCTTGCTTGCGCCGAAAAAGTAAAGGCGATCCTGATTGTTGAGGATCATCAGCGCATCCAGCCCCCTGGCGGCCATCAACCTGCGCGCCTTGGCGATGCGGGCGGCCCACTCGTCCTTGGGCATGTACGGATACGTCGGCTTCAGCGCGTCCTTCTGGGTCGCCTTCTGCAGTTCTGTTGTCATTCCACTCCCGTCTGCGTAATGCCAAGTCGTCGGCACGCTGCTGAGTTGCAATTCGCGTCCGCCCCTGCCATGCCGGTAAATGAACGCCTGGAACTATCATTTCCAATAACTAGACTCATGTCAAGCGTTCGTATACCCTCGTCCACTATGGTCTCAATGCACTCGATGCGCACGCCATTGCTGATGTCACGGCTTCTTGAACGCGGCGCGCGGTTGGCGCCCCAGGAGGAGATCGTCACTGCGTTCCCCTCTCGCATGCACAGGCAGACCTACGCCGACACGCGCCGTCGCGCTAGCCAGCTCGCCCACGCGCTGACCGGGCTCGACGTGCACATCGGCGACCGGGTAGGAACGCTGATGTGGAACAACCACCGACACCAAGAGGCCTTCTACGGGGTGCCCTCGATGGGCGCGGTACTCCACTCCCTCAACCTGCGGCTGCCCCCGCACGAGCTCGAATACACGATCCAGCATGCCGAGGACAAAGTACTCCTCGTCGATGCCGACCTCTTGCCACTGCTTGCACCACTCAAAGGAAAACTGTCCAGCGTCGAGCACATCATCGTTGCCGCCGGCCCTGCCACCGGTCCACATGGATTCCATGGAGCGCTCGATTGGGAAGAACTGATCGCCGATCAGCCCACTCGCTTCGACTGGCCCGAACTGGACGAACACGCGCCGATGGGGCTCTGCTACACGAGCGGAACGACGGGCAACCCGAAGGGGGTGATGTACACCCACCGGTCCACCTACCTGCACACGATGGCGCAGGCCATGACCGACGCGGTCGGGCTGTCGGCCACGGACACAGTCCTGCAGGTGGTTCCCCTGTTCCACGTGCTCGGCTGGGGCTATCCCTATACGGCCTCGATGCTGGGCTCCCGGCAGATCCTTACGCACGGTCATGTCGATGCCGAACTCATGCTGGATCTCATCGAGAAGGAAGAGGTGACTTTCTCGGCGGGCGTGCCGACGGTTTGGCAGGCGGTGCGCGCGGCGATCGAAGCCCAGCCAGACCGGTGGAAGCTGTCATCGTTCAAGCGCATCAACTGTGGGGCTTCCGCGCCCGCACCTTCGCTCATCCGTTGGTACTGGGATCACCTGGGCGTGGAGATGATTCAGACCTGGGGTATGACGGAGACCAACCCGCTGGGCGTCACCTCGCGGCGGCTCGCCAAGCGCAAACACCTTTTTCTAAATTTGGACGAGCAGTTCGCCAACGTCGCCAAAACCGGCCTGCCCCTCCCGGGGGTGGAGTTAGAGATCGTAGACGACGCTGGCAAGCCCCTGCCGCACGACGGCAAGACGCCGGGCAACCTTCTCATCCGCGGCCCATGGGTCTGCGCGGAGTATTACCAGAACTCGCAGACCGAAGCTTTCCAGGACGGTTGGCTGCACACCGGCGACATCGCGAAGATCGACGCGGACGAATACCTGATCATCAGCGACCGCTCCAAGGACCTGATCAAATCGGGCGGCGAATGGATCTCCTCCATCGACATGGAGAACCACATACTCGCCCTGCTGGGTGTCGCGCGCGTCGCCGTCGTCGCGCAAGCGCACCCAAAATGGGAGCAGCGGCCGGTCGCGCTTGTCGTCTGCGCGCCCGGCGCGACCCTCACCGCCGCCGAAGTCATTCGACACTGCGCCACCCGCTTCGCGAAATGGCAGTTGCCGGACGACGTGCTGTTCGTGCCTGAGTTGGCGCTGAACAGCACCGGCAAGTTGGACAAAAAGACGATCCGCGCCAACCTCGCGGCGACCGGTTACCAGTTGCCGGGACTTCGGAACGTCGGCTAGACGTTCCTCACATGGCATCACCCCTCTCACCGATGTCGCAGCCCGCCTCCCCCTTCGATGCCGGGAAACCGCGCTACCCTGCTTTGCCACGCGAAGAACATGACGCCCGCCTACGCGGCCTGCAAGATCGGCTTGTAGCCGCTGGCCTCGACGGTGTGATCCTCAACAATGCAGCGAACGTAGCCTATTACGCCGGCTTCCGTCCCAGCATCTTAGGAGCGAATCTCGTTTGGACCGGGCTCGTCGTCCCCGCTTCCGGCGAACCGCGGGCGATTGTCAGCCAGCCGTTGAGCAACCTGTTCCTCGAGTGCTCATGGGTCAGCCACGTGCAGCCGTTCGGCGGATCGGACTACTGGGGACTTCCCCGCGATCCCATGGCACTGGTTCGCGATGCAGCCATGACCGCCTGCGGCAAGGGGGCCCGAATCGGGCTGGAACGCAGCCTGGGAATGCGTGTCGACCTGACCCGCGAGGAGATCTCCCGGCTCGATGAGAACTTGCGCGACTTCGACCTCTTCGATGCGGCGCCGATGCTCTGGCAGCAACGGATCTTCAAGACGAGTTGGGAACAGAATGTCTACCGCGAACTGGGCCGAATAACTTCGTCTGGCTTTCGCGCAGGGCTTGCCGCCGCGCGCGCTGGCGTCTCGGAGCGTGAGATCCAGCGCGTGATGTGGAGTGCGTTCATTGCTGCTGGTGCCGACGATTCCCCGATCGGCGGGCAGCTCATGATCCGCTCTGGGCAGGAACGAAACCTGACCTACTGCGGCCGCGCGACGGAGCGGCGCCTCTCCCGCGGCGACCAGCTGATGCTGGCCGGCGGCCCTGGCCTGGCCGGCTACCACATAGACATCCACCGCTTTGCCTGCATCGGAGCGGCGCCCGAACTGCAGCGCACGCTGTTCGCGCAGAGCGAAGCGGGGCTCGCCGCCGCGATCGAGGCCACCCGCCCCGGCATTCCGGCGCGGGAGATCTATCGGGTCGCCCATGCTGCCATGATGAAGAAGTCTGCGACGGCCGTAGTGCCGTGGAAGATTTTCGGCCACGGCCTTGGGCTGGACAACTACGAGCCACCGATGGTCGGCGCCGACGCCGATGAGACGTTGGCTGAAGGCATGGTGCTGACGCTGGAAGTGCCGGCGTACGACATCCCCGAGGCGCGAGTGATGGGCGCCTTTCAGGAGGAAAGCGTGCTGGTGACCGCCACGGGCTGCGAGGTCCTTACCTCTGGCGTTGCCCGCGACCTGTACCTCACCGAGTGACGGACCCACGGAAAGCTTGCATGACACACGCAGTGATGGTAATGATGACAGACGTTCCGAACGAACTCGAGGCCCAGTACAACCACTGGTACAACGAAATCCACTTGCCCGAGGTGCTCAGGGTGCCAGGCGTGCTGAGCGGGCGGCGCTTTCGCATCCACGGAGAAGGCGTGCGTTACATGGCCCTCTACGAGTTGGAAAGCCCCGACGTCGTCACCAGCCCGCTCTACGTTTCCTGGCGGGCCAACTCCGCCTCCACCCAGGCTTGGTCCGAGCGCTTTTCCGTATTCCAGCGGCTCGTGTACGAACAGATTTATCCTACGGCCTGAGCGTCAATGCCGCGAAAGGATTTTGCGCATGGTCGTCGTGGCATCCCCAGAGAGACAGAGAACCCGCCGACGTTGGCCAGAGACGTGGTGGTGCATAGCCTGACGGTGCTTATCGAGTCGGGCGCAACTCCTGGAAACAACTGACGACGTTCAGTCACCTGGTATTGAAGTATTGATCTCGAGCCGCATACCGAACTGGGGTATGCCGGAATTGCCTCTTGTTGCGCTCGGCTGTCGGAGGCTTCGCCGGTTCTTAGTCGTCCGTTTCAGAAGTTCACACACGTATTCTCAAGCCGCCATCTTCAGGTGCTGGCTTTGCGAACATCGCGAGCGCATTCGTGCGATCAACGCGTTGAGGTCGGCGCGGGTGAACTTCCATTCGAACGGCCGCGCGATGCTCTCGAAGTAGCGCTCAAAGTTCGAGAGCCGCTCGGCGACCGCCTCCAGGCAAGGGAAGTCGTTCGGCGTGAGCGCCTTGCGCTGGACGATCGAGAAGTAGATCTCGATCTGATTGAGCCAACTCGCGTGCACCGGCCCGTGCAGCGGGACTATCCGTGGATGGGCTTGCCTCAGGCGGCGAACCGAGGCTTCGCCTCGATGAGACGAGCCGTTGTCCATGATCCAGAACACGCGGCGTGCAGTGTTGTAGGGCGGCTGACTCATGACTTGATCGACCAGACGCCCGAACGGTGCGATGCCGGTGCTTGCCTCACAGCGGCCGAATACCTTGGCGCGGTGCACCACTTCGCGCCGCGTCGCCAGACACGAAGCGATCTGGTCGTTGTCCATGCCTTCGGCGGCCATCAAGATCATCTTGGCCCGCACGACCTCGAAGTACGGCAACGTATATTTGGCCGCCCGGCGGTGCAGCTCCGCCTCTTCCGCCGAAAGCCTTATGTGGAACGGACTCTTCCTTGGCATATACGAAACCTCCTTGCAGGGTTCCCGACAAGATGCCACATGTGAGCGGACTTCTCTAGCATATACGCGCTTGTATTTATGAGAATGGCTTGGTTCGCGCCGGGGGCCGCTCAATGACCGCTAACTTGGGGTCGGCGTTGGCGACCTCGTTGGAGTTGGGCTCGGGACTGCAGTTGGGCAGGCAGATACATCGAACTTGTGTGGTTGTGCTCGGCCAGGTCTTGGCCGGTGCACGGGTGGTGCAGCTCGTGCTGCAGCAGGCGCGCTTCCTCGAGCTGGTCGTCGTCGCCGATCCAGACTTCGAGCAGCGCCTGGCGGCGGCAACTCGCCGGCAACGCTGCTCGCGTACATGCGCTGCACGGACGCATCGACGCCTGCATTGGTGAGCATGTCGGCTCACAGGGTGGCGAGCGCAAGGTTGGGGGCTCTTGTGTGGCGCTTCATCGTCGGCTCTGGCACGATAGCGCGCTACCCAGAACACGCGGCGAAGTCAGCCCGACAGCCGGACACCCGCCACTGCGAGAGACGCGATGACCCACACCACGACCAGCCCCACCATCCGCATCGACAAGGCCGGAGGCCCCGAGGAAATGAAGCTCGTCGATTTGCCCGTCGGCGAGCCCGGGCCTGGCGAGGTCCGCATTCGCCAGCACGCCTCGGGCCTCAACTACATTGACGTCTACCAGCGCTCGGGTGTCCACGCGATGCCGATGCCGCTCGCCATGGGCAACGAGGGTGCCGGCGTCATCGAGGCGGTCGGCGCGGGCGTGACTCACCTGCATCCGGGCGATCGCGCTGCGTATTGCAGCGGCCCGCCGGGCAGTTATTCGCTCGCGCGCGTGATACCGGCCAAGACCATCGTGAAGCTGCCCGACTCGATCTCGTTCGAGACCGGCGCGGCGATGATGCTTAAGGGCTTGACTGTGCAGTACCTGCTCAAGCGCGTGCGTGCGCAGGAGGCGCTCGAGCCGGGCGACTTCATCGTCTGGCACGCGGCCGCGGGCGGGGTCGGCCTGATCGCCTGCCAGTGGGCGAAGGCACTCGGCCTGAAGCTGATCGGCACGGCGGGCAGCGAGGAGAAATGTGCGCTCGCCCGCGACAACGGCGCGGCGTTCACGATCAACTACCGCAGCGAGGACTTCGCTGCCAAGGTGAGGGAGATCACCGGCGGCAAAGGTGTGAAGGTCGTCTACGACTCGATCGGCAAGGACACCTGGGACAAGTCACTCGACTGCTTGCGCCCGTTTGGCCTGATGACGAGCTTCGGAAACGCATCGGGCGTGGTGCCGCCGATCTCGCCGGTGTCGCTCGGGCCGAAGGGCTCGCTCTACGTCACGCGCCAGACGCTCGTCACCCACATTGCGACCCTCGAAGCGATGCAGGCGATGGCGGCCGACCTGTTCGCCGTCGTCGCGAGCGGCCAGGTGAAGATCCATATCTCGCAGCGCTATGCGCTCGCCGACGCTGCCCAGGCGCATCGCGACCTCGAGGCGCGCAAGACGACTGGCTCGACCATCCTGCTTACCTGACGGGGCCGAAGAGATGCTGACGCTCAACGGCAGCCAGCGCTGCATCGACGGCCACGCTGGCGTCGTCATCTTACGTCCTCAACTGTGACCATAGCGCCGATGGAAATGGGCAAGGTGGCCTTGGACGCTTGATGGATGGGCTCGGGATCGACGCCCGCTTCATAGCGCCGATACTCACGTGTGCCCACCTTGAACAAGAGGTCATCGGTGGCGTTGGTCGTCGGATGGTGGCGCCGACTCGGGTCATTGGTCGAAGCCTGAACCAAGTGAGCGTGGATGCTGCAGCTTTGAGCTTCGGACACTTCTGCGCGAACCAGTCGACTGCTCGCTGGGCCGCGAACGTCTGGCGGCAGCCTCCACTCAGCAAACATGTTCCTTCAGAAGCGACCGCGTGGGTTTGTCAAAGATCGTTCGTGCCATCGAGTGACTTCCGTCAAATGCGTTTGGAAGGGCGCTCGACCTCAGCGGCGGAACACGTAGGCCCTGTGGAAATTCATATACCCTGCTTGGCCCAGAGCGAGTACAGGAGTTGGGCTTGCGATCCTCACATCCATGCCGCCACGATGTCCTGAGGGAGATGCTCGCTCACGAGTAGTCCACCATCGCCGTCAAACGAGATAAACCCTATAAACCCAAATCAAAAAGG